>JAHDFT010000209.1 GCA_020628015.1 Bacteroidota bacterium | reverse complement strand
TAGTGATAAATTTCCCTAACCAAAATTTGTACACTTATTTTTCACTCGTTCCTTAGTAGTAAGTCAAGTAAATACTGTCGGCATCTTTAGGTCTTTTTTTGCCTGTACTGCGTTGTGAAGCCTCGCCGTACATTCCATGTATGCCTCCGTTTCACGCCTTGTACTGACAAAAAAAGCCTACTAAATCTACTAGTCACTATTTACTTGACTTACTACTTAGCATTTTCATAAAATATAATTGCTTGCTTTTTCAAAAAACTAAAATACAAAAAAAATATTGTATTTGATAGCCATATTTAGCTTTTTATAAAAACTAATAAACAAATTTACATTCTTTTGGGGAGTTGAACAAATACAAGTAAATAAAAAAATACTAAAAAAAACAGGCTGAATAGCTATTTGACGATATAAAGTGCTATATGTAACATTTTGACTAGTAATGAATAAAAATAATATTTTATCTAATTTGTTCCTTAGTTTGGCGTACTAAAAAAATCATGTATATTGTCAAACGATAGTGAGGCAGTAATTTACTATCTTACAAGTCTAAAAGAAGTATTTTGATAGGTGGAAGACTTGTTAATAAGTTTTTTAATCTATCCCTTGATTTGTCTATCCAATAAAAAAGAAAATACTACACTTTATATAAATAGATGAAAGACAGAAAGTTCATACAATTATTGGGCTATCTTGATAAAAATACCTTTGGAGCCTTTGAAAAGTTTGTTAACTCTCCTTATTTTAATAGCAATAAGAAGTTGACTAAGCTCATTCAAGTGCTTAAAAAGTATCATCCTGATTATGATTCACCAAATCTTAACTTACAAAAGCTTTTCAAAGCTATATTTGGAGCCAAACCTTATCGAGAGCAGTCTATAAAAAACTTATTTACAGAAGCTACAAAATTACTAGAGCGTTTTTTGAAACAACAATTATTTGATGTTAATGATGCTATGGGGGATCGAGCTTTGTTGAGTATGTTGTTGAAGGTCAATGCTTATCCATTTTTTGAAAAAAAGCTAGAGGGGGTGATCAATAAATCAACCCAAAAAGAACAAAAAGATATAGAACATCATCTAGGGCAATTTTTATTAAAAGAAATGGCTTATGGACATAAAGTAGCCTTACAAAGTCGATTGAAAGAAACCAATGTCACAGAGATTAATAAACATCTGGATACTTTTTATATTGCTGCTAAACTGAAGTATTATTGTGTACAGTTAAATCGAGAGAGTTTGATGATGCGAGAGCAACAGTTATTGCTGCCTATGGTGTCAGAAATATTAAACTTTTTGGAGGGGAGTGATTTGGCAGAAGAACCTATCGTCGCTTTTTGGTATCGTCTATTGCTATTATTGAAATCAGAAAATAAACAAAAGCAATATTTTATATTAAAACGGCTATTGGCCGAACAAAGTGATGCTATTCCACTAATTGAAATTCGACAAATTTATACCGCCATCACCAATTTCTGCAATATTCAAATTAGTCGAGGGGATAGTAGTTATTGGCAGGAATTATTTGAGTGTTATCAGTTGATGCTCAAGCATAAAATTATTATAGAAAACGGATACATTGCCCCAGCCGAACATTATCGTAATATCCCAATTATTGCAATGCGTTTGAATCAACTAGATTGGGCAGCGCAATTTATTGAAGAGTATCAAGATCAGGTGCCAGAAGCCAAACGAGAAAGTTTGGTCAGTTTTGTGAGGGCTTCTTTGGCTTTTTATAGAAAAGATTATAATACTTGTGTGCAACATTTACAGAGCTTTGATTTAGAAGATTTTTACCACTATGCTGCTCATAAGGTTCTGTTAATCAAAGCCTATTACGAATTAGGTGAATTCGATTCTTTAGAAGCTTTACTGAATGCATTTAGTAAGTACATTCAAAGAAGTAAACAGATGACGACTTTCAATCAGTCTGTTTATCATCATTTTGTTTTGGTAACACAAAAACTCACCAAAATAGCACAAGAACCCGATAAAGATATGGCTAAAGTAGCCAAATTGAAGGAAGAAATTACCAAGCTAAAATTAGGATCGCAACAAGAATGGATTTTGAGTAAATTGAAAAATCTAGCCTAGTAAGGGGGTAATATTATATTGGGAAAAATGAAAATAAATTTACATTTATTCTAAAAAATAAAATATATAATTGTTCGATTATGAAACCATTTTGATTTTAATCCGTATTTTTTATAAAGTAATTGAAGAGTTAATAAAAATATTGATTTATTTTTTAGTTGTTATTTACTCTATTTAAATTCTTGAGCTTATTGAATGTGAACTCGTTACTAATTTATCTAATCTCAAATTACAGCTCTTGCCTAAACATATTCTTAGCTCATTTATTGATTCTTCATATATGCTGTATAAAAGGACTGATATTGTGACGATTTGCTTGCACAATGTTTAGTTTTTAATTCAAGCATTTTTGCTATTTTTACAACTCTTAAACAAACTCCTCACCTAATTCCCTTGAACAAGTCATCATTATTATTTTATCTCAAATTGCCTTCTAGTGCTTTCATTACAACAAGAATATCAACAACATTGCATTCCACATACCATTAAAATAGGTCGATTTTTATCTGGTATAGGGATGTTATTTATTATTTATTTTGCTATTGCTGACATAATTGTACTTAAAATTGAGGGAACACTTCCCTGGCGGTTAATTGGTATACTTTCTACCGCCATTTTTCTAATCAGTAGTTATACTTGGTTGAAAAAAGATAAATCGAAGGTTTACATTACCTACACCATACCGATTATTGGTATTTTGGTAATGATGTCTGGAATTGCTTTATTAATATTTTCTAATTCTAGTTCCAATGATTCTGATTTTGCAGCTGTAACTATTGGTTTCATATCCGTTTGGTTTGTATTGTCTATTACGGCTGCTGGTCTTAGACCTTGGTTTCCTTATATTAGTCTTGTTTGGGCAATTGTATTTGGAATTGGTTTGGCTTTTTGTTGCAAATGGGGAGATCATGGAGCTTATATAGGATCAATTTATTTACTAGCCATTTTTACCAATATCATTACTTGGCAACAATACAAAGCCAATTTTAAAAACTTCCAAATCAATCGTTTGTTAGAAGATAAAGAAAAGGAATTGAAAGTTAAGAATGAAGACATTTCTAAGCAAAATACACAGTTGAAAAATGCCAATGACCGCTTAAAGGTGATTAATGAACAATTGGAGAATTTTGCGAGAGTTACTTCTCATGACCTTTCAGAGCCACTTCGATTGATTAATAGTTTTGGTAAACTATTACAAAACAAGAATAAAAATAAACTAGATCCAGAGAGTAATGAATACTTAGAATATATGGTTGCTGCCTCTCATCGAATGAGGCATCTGATTACACAATTATTGAAGTATTCTAAAATTACTACGCAGGATTATGTGGAAAAAGAAACCGTAGACATGAACCAAATCTTTAAGGAAGTACAACAAGATTTGAGTTTGCGAATTCAGGAAACAAAGACAGTTATTGATGTTAAGAGCAAATTACCTGTTGTTAGTGGTAATTCAAGTTTGCTGATTCAATTGTTTCAAAATTTATTATCTAATTCTATTAAATTTCAGCCACCTGGACAGGCTCCTAAAGTTGTTATTGAATCCAATAGAGTAAATGGGCATTATTTGATTACATTTAAAGATAATGGAATTGGTATTCCTGAGTCCAGCTACAAACGGATTTTTGATGTTTTTGGTCGCTTACATACTGCTGGTGAATACGAAGGTTCTGGAATTGGTTTGGCAACTTGTAAAAAAATTGTAGAACAATTTGGAGGAACGATTAATGTAGAGTCTAAAGAAGGAGTTGGCAGTACTTTTTTAATAGAATGGCCTGTTTTAAAAATAGAAGAAATGAAGAAACCCCTTTTTACTAACCTTTAGTCAATCCTATGTCTTTTAAAATATGGAATCCCGATTTTGAAGCAAAAGTCCGAGAGAGTTTTCAGAAACAAACTTTTATGGCATTTCTAGGGGCTAAATTGGATAAAGTGGAAGCAGGAACTTGTGAGATCAGCTTGCCTTATAAGCCAGAATTATGCCAACAACATGGTTTTTTTCATGCGGGTGCGGTGGCAACAGTAATGGATTCTGCTTGTGGATATGCTGCTTTAACCCTTATGGAACCTAATTCAACGGTCTTAAGTGTTGAATTTAAGGTCAATTTATTAAATCCTTCTATTGGGGATTACATGTTAGCAGTTGGGCAGGTGGTGAAATCGGGAAGACAGTTGAAAATTGCGGAAGGAAGTGTGTATGGAGTGAAAGATGGGGTAAAAAAATTATGTGTCAAAGGAATCGTTACCTTAATGGAAATAAGACCGCAACAATAATTAATATTATTTTGTCTATATGTAAGTTAAGCTGTAAGCCTCTTAAAATAATAGAGAGACTTACAGCTTATTGTCAATTAGTAATGTGTATTTTGTTTATGCCTTATTTAACATTGGGCCAACAAAATGAATGACGGCACCAATCAGTAAGCCATTAACAGCTCCTGTCAGCATGGCATCCCACCAGACATCCCCAGCTAGGAAGGTTAAGACCAAGAAAAATAGAGCACCAACAATAGCACTTAATAAGAAAAAATTCAATTTCAAATTTTGAGTAGAGGCGAAGCCAATCAAGGCACCAGTAATAGCTGGTATGATTAACCAAGAAAAATTACCTCCACCATAAATTAACATCTGAATAAGTCCAAATATGGCACCACAAACAGCACCGATAAGTAAATTTTTGTCCATAAAAGTATTTATTTGCGATTAACTAATGAGTGTTCGTATAATTTTAAGACACTCATCCCTTAGTGCGTCACAATACTTAAGGCATCTTTATGATTTGTTTTGCATAAAATTCTTTATCATTTGTTATTTGTATAACATACATTCCCTCATTTATCAATTGATTATTATTGCTTTTCCCATTCCAAACAATAGTATTACCTTGAATAGCTTGTTGATATATTAATTTTCCACTAACATCATAAATAGTTAATTTTTGATATTTTTCAGGTGTAAAATCTTGCAAATGGATAGTCAGTTGATTATCAAAAGGATTTGGACTGATTTTTATATTGGTTTCACTTAGTTCTGGCTCTGACAAACCTACAGGATATAAAGGCGCACCCAAATCACATAAATACATAGAACGACCAAAAGTAGCAGCAACCAAGCTATAAGTATCTGCATGAAAGGTTAAATCGGTAATGATCGTACTAGGAAGCCCATCACCAAATACCTCCCAGTTTTCCCCATCATCTTGAGAATAAAAAACACCAGCATCAGTAGCCACATACAAATAATCTTCATAAAAAGGATCTAAAACAATATCATTAACAGGTAGTTCTGGTAGATTACTAGAAATATCTTCCCAAGTCTCTCCACCATCTATTGATTTAAACACATGAGGCGTATAGTCATTATTTCTATAACCCGAAAGCGTCACATAAACCACATCTGCATCATCTGGATGCACCGCAATTCGACTAATATGACGTAAGGGCAAATCTTCAGAAATCAAAGCCCAATCTTGCCCTTCATTAGTCGTTTTTTGTACATTACCATCATCTGTTCCTACATAAATCACCAATGTATCAGAAGGGGCAATAGCAATACTGGTAATTGTTGCATAGGCTTCACTTTTATAAATCTGCCCATTGGTCAAATCTTCACTAATCGGCTCCCAATAGCCAGCCTGATCTACTGTTTTATACAACCGCATACTGCCATAATACAAACTCTTAGGATTTTGAGGATTAAATTCATAAGGGGTATGCCAATTGGTACGATCTCCACCGTCGATACCCGATGTACTATAGGTAAAAGAAAAAGGCTCACCACCTAAATAAGAGCTATACAAACCACCCCATTGGGTTTCTACATAAACATAACTATTATCTGTTGGGTCTACTAATACCCTAAAACCATCTGCTCCAAAAATTTTCTCCCATTCTTGAGTCTCCCAGTTAAGTGTTCGATTGGTACCATTATCTTGGGTGCCTCCATAGAGTCGTTCTGGTTGTTGATTATCAATTTCACAGGTATAAAATTGGGTAATAGGCAGATTATTAATATGTTGCCAATTGCGGCCATTTTGATGAGAAACATACAAACCGCCATCATTACCAACCACCACAAAATTGGGATAAAGTGGGTGAATTTCTAAAGCATGTTGGTCTACATGCATGCCATTGGTAAAATAAGTCCAATTTCTACCACCATCATTGGAGGAAAATAAGTCCCCACCTAGCAAATAAACAATATTATTCTCTCTAGGATGAATACGAATATTGCTAAAAAACCAACCAAAGCCAAAAAAACTATTTTCAATCCCTTGGTCTTCTACTTTATACCATTCATCACCACCATTTTCTGTACGATAAACGCCATCAAAGAAATTGCGAACCGAATCTGTTGTAAAACAAGCAAATAAAATATCTGGATTATTTGGCGCAATGCTTAAACCAATACGGCCAACTTGATGTGCTTTTTCTCCATTAGTAGGTAAACCTTCTTTGATTGCTTCCCAATTCAAACCTCCATCTTTACTACGGTAAATGCCGCTTGTTAGACCAGCATAGTTCCGTCCCCACGGTTTGCGAGTACGCTCCCACATGGCAGCATAAATGATTTGTGGATCATCTGGATTGACCACCAAATCAATACAAGCCGTCGAATCGGTTAAATGAAACATCTGTTGCCAATCTTGTCCACCATTTTCTGAAAGATAAACCCCTCGTTCCTCACTAGACTGATACAATTGACCAGCTACGGCAACCCATACCCGTTCACTATTCGTAGGATCAACAACAATACGTCCAATATGATGACTATTGCTTAAACCTAGATGGATCCAGCTTGCTCCACCATCTGTTGTTTTGTAAATACCATCACCAAAAAAGGCTCCTGATGTGGCGGAGGCATTGGCTTCTCCTGTACCCACATATAAAGTTTCGGGGTTTTGCGGATCAAGTGCCAAATTACCAATAGACAAATGTTGCTGCTCATCAAAAATAGGAGTCCAACTCTCGCCACAATCTATTGTTTTCCATACTCCACCAAGCGAGGTACCGATATAAAAGATATTGGTATCAAGGGGATGTAGTGCAATATCTGTCACCCGTCCACCTGTATTCGTTGGACCAGCTGTTTGCCAAGTAAAATCAGCTGCTTTTGCCGATTGTGTTTGACGCATTTTTTTAGCCTGTGCTAAACCTATCGCCCGTCCTTCTTCATTAATGGTAGGATAAGGAAAGGCTCTTTGATTGAAAAACCATTCCTCTGGCACTTCATTTTTGTCTTTGCGAATAGTAGATTCTGATTGACAACTGATCAATAAACTACCAATGAATAATAACAAGCCAAGACTGGTATAAATAGACAACAATGATATACGATTATAACGAGACATATAGTTTGTTTTAATGTATTTATAAATAAAACTATTTGATCAAATCCGCTAATTTCAATTTGACCCACTTAACCTCTAGGCTGTTATTTTGCTGTGCTAAATCTGCTTGTAAAGGTTTTAAATGTCGAGTTTTACCCAAACGGATTTGAACCAATTTCTTGATGTATTTCAAATAATTTAAGTACACCTCTCGATTGGTTTTAGAAGCGATTTTATTGCGGCGTAAAAAATTTCTAAAGGTTTCTAGGGTATTAAATAGTGGGATAATTTCTCCTAGTTCATAGTAGCTTTTTAAAATCAGTAGTTTGGAATCTGCATGATAATAAGGATCGGTGAATTCTACTTCGTTAATCAATTCCAAGACCTTGTTGAAGTTTTTCTTATAAAAATAGAGTTGTGCCATATTAAAGGTATAGGCGTTTTTACGAACATCTGCTGGGATGAATTTTTTATAATTAGTAATGAAATTTTCTGCATAATGATGTTCTTCTAACAGTAGAGAGAGGGCAGTAATATTTTTATAATCTCTTTCTGAGATTTGATCGTTATAAGTCAAAATATTACCTTCCAATAATCGCTTATACAGGTTGAATAAATGGCGATCATAAGGAATTCTTTGTTGATTTTTTTTGCGAACACAATAATTACGAGCATAAATATACATATCATGTAGCGTAGCTCTTTCAAAAAGTTGCTCATACTTTTCTAGTAATTCCATTAGTTTAAAAAAGTAAGTCTCTTCTTCACTTTCTAAAAGGGTCATCAAAATATAGAAATAAATCTGTACAATAGGGGTTTGTAAATCTATGTGTTTAGCTAGGAAATGTTGTAGTGTGGGTAAAAAATGAGCCACTTTGGGTAATTGCCCCTTAACCTCCTGATAAATATTTCCATGATTAATCAAATAACAAGTATACTGCAAACGACTTGCTAAGAAGAGATCATCTAATTGGGAAAGAGCTTGAATCGTAGTCTGTAAAATAGTGGACACATCAAGTGAATTATTATTGAGTTTGTCTTGACTTAAATGATATTGATTTTCATAGTAAATAAAACCTCTGTAAGGCTGCTTTTCATTAGCTTGCTTCAGTTGTTTTTCTAGTGGAGCAATATATTTGGATAAATTTCTTTGGGTATAGGCTTTAATCAAAAATGTGCTTTGTGTTTCCTGATAAGCCAACCAAGCAATAAAGGCCTCTAAATGTTTGGTAAGATCTGAAAATAGATAACGAAGCTTTTGTTCTTGATAAGTTTGTTGCTTAAATAGTTTTTGATAGAGTATATGCCGATCTAGTTCCTCAGCTTTAAAAAGAGGATAGTGTTTTTTTAATAAATTGAAACATTTTAGTATTTGTGTGTTTTTGTTGTGTAAAGGAGACAATAAATATTGCTCAAATTGCTTCAATTCTTTCGGATCGAAAGTCTTTAGAATCAATATGGGTTTACTTTTATGCATATGATTTGAAAAATGGATGGGAATATAGTATTACTTCTTACACAACCCGATTATTGAATTTGGTATTACAAAATAAAAAAAAAACAGCATTGATCCGTCCAAATAAGTAGGTATTGTCCATTATCGGCCATTTAAATACAAGGACAGTTCACATACTATTTTTGATAAAAGGATTTATGTGTTTTTGTTAAGTTGTTGATTATTAGTTGTTTGTGGTTTGTTTTTTTGCTTTTTGAATTAAAGTAATGTAGATAAACAACTATTTTTATCTCTATTTTTAACACATTATTTTTGTAATTTGTCGGTGATAAATCAAGTATAGATGGTACAATAACCTATTATAATAGACGAATGGTAGCTTAAAATTTATAGCATTTCGATGTTT
>JAHDFT010000208.1 GCA_020628015.1 Bacteroidota bacterium | reverse complement strand
GATGATGCCCTTTCAGGGCGAAAGAAGATATACCCCCAATTATCTTAGAACTAGATAGTTCTAAATAAAATAGCGGTATAATCGGAGTTAAGAAGCTCTAATTATACCGCTATTTTATTGTATTAATCCTCATCTAATTTTTAATAAAGCACTCTTGCCTTAATGGTATGTTTTACCTGCTTTAATTCTGCCAATAATTGATCTGAGATTGCAGAACGTTCCATATCTAATACCACATAACCAATTTTCTCATTGGTTTTGAGGTATTGGCCTACAATATTGACATTGCTATTAGATAATACCGTATTAATGGCACTCAATATACCTGGTTTATTTTCGTGAATGTGTAGAATACGATGAGTATTCTTTTTCATTGGTAAATTTAGGTCTGGTACAGTGTGTGAACCCACCGTAACCCCTCGATCTATATAGTTAATCAATTTAGTAGCCGCATCCTTGCCAATATTGTATTGTGCCTCCTGTGTAGAGCCTCCGATATGTGGGGTAAGAATCACATTTTTCAAGCCTTGTAGTGGTGTAGTAAAAGTAGCTCCTTTTGCTCTAGGTTCTTTAGGATAAACATCAATCGCCGCTCCTTGTAGGAAGCCATCTTGTAAAGCCTTTGCTAAAGGTTCAATTTCTACTACAGTTCCTCTACTTAGATTTAATAGATAGGCATCTTTTTTCATCTTAGCAATTTCCTCAGCTCCAATCATTTTAAAAGTAGACTCATCAGCAGGCACATGAAGGCTCACCACATCTACCATGCCCAATAATTCATCCATACTATCTACAGCGATGGCATTACCTAGTGGTAATTTAGGCTCAATATCGTAATAATACACTTTCATTCCCATTCCTTCTGCTAGTACAGACACTTGTGAACCAATGTGACCATAACCAATAATACCTATACTTTTGCCTCTAACCTCATAACTTCCCTTAGCCGATTTCTGCCACTCTCCTCTATGTGCTGCATTACTTTTTTCTGGCACTCGACGCATTAGCATTACAATACTTGCTACAACTAATTCTGCTACTGATCTTGTATTACAATAAGGAGAATTAAAAACAGCAACGCCCAATTCTGTTGCTTTTGCTAGATCTACTTGATTGGTACCAATACAAAAACAACCAATAGCTTGTAATTTTTTTGCTGCGGCTAATACTTCGGCATTGAGCTGTGTCTTAGAACGCAAACCTACTAAACGCACATCTTTGATTTTTTCAATCAATTCTGCTTGTGGTAGTGCTTTGGGCAAAAGTTCTACATTGGTATAACCTGCATTTTTAAAGGTTTCAACCGCTGATTGGTGGATACCTTCTAATAATAGTACTTTGATTTTATCTTTTGGATAGGAAGTTAGCATTGGTTGATTTAGTGATTGTGATTTCATATATTGTATATCATTTTTTTTGTTCCAAAATAGGTATACTAGCAGTAAAATATTAAACTGATTACGATTAACCTTCACTTTCAGCTCTCAATTTTTCTGCGTTTTCAACAATTTGTAATTGATCAATGATGTGTTGAATATCGCCATTGATAATGCTATCCAGTTTGTATAGGGTAAGTCCAATGCGGTGATCGGTCACTCGTCCTTGTGGATAGTTATAAGTCCGTATCTTGGCAGAACGATCTCCTGTAGAAACTAGTGTTTTTCGTTTAGAAGCAATTTCTGCCATCCTTTCTTGATACGCTTTTTCGTATAAACGGTTTCTTAGCATGGACATGGCTACTTCTCGGTTTCGCAATTGAGAACGTTCTTTTTGACATTCTGCTACGACTCCTGAAGGAATGTGGGTAATCCTAACCGCCGATTCTGTCTTATTAACGTGCTGCCCACCTGCCCCTGAAGAACGATAAGTATCTACACGCAAATCAGCAGGATTGATTTCTATATCTACTTCATCGGCTTCTGGCAGTACTGCAACAGATGCAGCCGAGGTATGTACTCGCCCTTGTGACTCGGTGACTGGCACTCGCTGCACTCGATGAACTCCTGATTCATATTTCAAAATTCCGTAGACTCCTTCTCCCTTAACCGCCATACCAATTTCCTTATATCCTCCTGATTCTGACTCATTAATCGTGATCAATTCTGTCTTCCAGCCTTTGTTATCACAATATCGAGCATACATACGGTAAAGATCTCCTGCAAAGATGGCTGCTTCATCCCCTCCAGTTCCAGCTCTAATTTCCAAAACAGCATCCTTATCATCTTCAGGATCTTTGGGAATCAATAACCACTTGATTTCTTCCTCCGCTTTCGCTTTTTCTGGCAATAATTCGTCCAATTCCATTTTTGCCATCTCCCTAAATTCAGGATCTTTTTCTGTTTTAAGGATTTCTTTATTGTTATCAATATTACTCAATACATTTTTATAATGCTCATAAGCATCCACGATACCCTTCAGATCTTTGTATTCCTTACTCATCCTAGCATATCGTTTCATATCCTTCATCATCTCTGGGTCCAACAAGCTTTGACCAATATCCTCCCATTTATTTTTAATGGCTTCTAATTTATCGAGCATGATTGTTATGTTTTAAGTAGTCGTACAACGGATAATAAGTTAGACAACAAAACGTATGCTTATTATCTTACTATATCTGCTATTCTAAAATTTTCACAAAATTACTTATTATATTACGGTTCTTTAAAAAGTTGGCGTATTTTTTAATATTTTCACAAGAATAAAACAGTTTATGATTGAACAAGGATCAGAAAAAACAGGTACTAAACAATTAACACCTATTAGTGAGCTAGGTGAATTTGGTTTGATAAAGCACCTAACTAAATATGCGAATCATCAAAATAGTTCAACGGTCAAAGGAATTGGTGATGATGCTGCGATTATCAAAAATGGAGATCATTATACTGTTGTCTCTACTGATATGTTGGTTGAAGGGATTCATTTTGACTTGATGTATACGCCTTTAAAACATTTGGGCTATAAGTCTATTGTGGTCAATCTTTCAGACATTTATGCTATGAATGCAGAGCCTGAACAAGTAACCGTCTCTATTGCCATTTCTAGTAAATTTACAGTTGAGGCATTAGAGGAATTGTATGATGGCATTTTGACGGCTTGTAAAAATCATGAGGTAGATTTGGTAGGTGGAGATACTTCCTCTTCTAGGTTGGGAATGGTTATTAGTGTTACTGCCATTGGTAAGGTTAAAGAAAAAGCGATTACTTATAGAAATACAGCTCAGGTGGGTGATTATATTTGTGTAAGTGGGGATTTAGGAGCTGCTTATCTGGGTTTACAGCTTTTGGAGCGAGAGAAACGTATTTTTATGGAAAATCCACAAATTCAACCTCAATTGACAGGTAATGATTATATCATTCAAAAACAACTTCGTCCAGAAGCTCGTAAAGATATCCTAGAAATCTTAAATAGCTATAAAATCCAACCTACAGCTATGATCGATATTTCTGATGGTCTTTCCTCAGATCTTCTGCACATTTGTCATGATTCTAATGTCGGTTGTCGAGTGATGGAAGAAAATGTTCCCATTCACCAAGCAAGCTACCAAATGGCAATGGAGTTCAATTTGAATCCTATTAGTTGTGCTTTGAGTGGTGGAGAGGATTATGAATTGCTCTTTACAGTTGCTCCTGATGATATTAAGCCACTAGAAGATTTACATGGTATTGCGATCATTGGACGCATTACTGAATTGGAAAAAGGATATTTATTGGTTGGTAAAACAGGTCGAGAAGATACTTTAACAGCACAGGGTTGGAAGCATATCTAAACGAGCGTATTTAGTGATGGATACAGGTCGTAAAGCTTATTTTGACTCCATGATTGATCATCAAATTTTTGTCAGATTTTTCAGCACATTAAACAGAATTGCTACTTATATATCTAATCAACCAGAAAATATAGTAAGCACTTTTTAACAATAGAAAACTAGAAGCAATAAACAATCAAAATACTGATAAAATGAAAGCAAAAATATTCTTACCCCTTTTGAGCTTAGTGATTTGCTGCTTATTGAGTTTACCTACTCAAGCACAAACACAAGTAGCCAATTATGTATATACCCCAGCAGATTCTGTTGGTTATATTAGCCAAATGACTGGAATAGTTTCTACAATAGCTAATATGTACGTTATTACACCAGAAGGAAAAGAAGGGGCACGTTATTATGTCAAAAACTTAGATGATGCCTTTAAACAAGAAGGTATGAGAGTTCAGTTCTCTGCTGTACAACTTAGAATTCCACCTAATGTACGTATGGTTGGAACTCCTGTATATATACGTAGTATTGCACCATTTACAACAAACGCAAGCCCTAAAACAGTACCTCAAAAGAAAGGACGTATGACCAAAGCAACACCAATGAATGGTCATCAAAGTCCGAATCGTCCAACAGGAATTCATAATGCTCCACGTGCAACAAAAGCAACAAGCCCTGCAACAGCAAGTAGTCCAGGTGCGATGGTAACAGATGTAGAGGGAGTCATTAGTAAGGTTGGGGATTACTTTGTCATTACTGTTCCTAATGGAACTCGTTACTTCCCACAAAATCTACCAGATAATTTTCGTTATCCTAATGTTCGAGTACGGATTAGTGGTACTATCGGAGAAATTCCTCCAAATGTAAGAATGGTTGGTACCCCCTTAATGATTAATCGCATTACTCGAATCACTCCTCCAAAGCGTCATAAATCAAATTCGTCTTGGGGAGAATGGAAGCAATTGGATTAAAAATAAAGTTAGTAACAGTCAAAATCGGCTCCTACTATTTTTAATTCATTACTCAATTTTTTAAACTATAAATATAAAAAGGCAATACAATCAAATGATTGTATTGCCTTTTTGAGTTTATTCATATACAGCAGAAAGTTCATTTTGTAAATAATCCATATTTTTTATTTCCTTTTTTGTGACAAATCGCTCCTTAAAATAGTCTTAATTTTGTTTTGCAGGAATAGTCTAATCACTAAACCTCTAAAATACACGACAATGGCTATGTTAATTTTTTCAAAGTTGTTGTTTCATTAATATCAATCTATTGCAAGAAAAGAAACGTTATTTGAGGAACGATGCTTGTTGGAGCCAACAGTTTGATAACATGTTTTGACTATATTCTTGAATATTATTTTTTAGTAAAGACAGGAATTGCTTCAGCAGGCTCACCTCAAATTATTGTTTAGTAACGAGTGAAAAATAAGTTTCCGATCTTGATTAGGGAAATTTAGTAATCATTTGCCACTCGTTCCTACGTAAGAATACTCTAGAAAAATTATCTATATTTCCCTTCCTTTAACTACAGGCAACAAGCGATGGCGAGGACGGAACAACCGTTCGACAGTCATCGCTTCACTTTTTTAGCCCACCTTAGACCTATTATCCCTTCTACTTGATCATTATTTATCTTCTCGCTTCCCTCGCTACATCAAAAAGAATTTGTATATTGGGACATATAGCATGAATAATCAAAATAGCCAATCCAATAAATCTTTAGAATAAAAAGCAATGAAACATACAAATTTAAATTGGCAAGGTAGTGATGGACAGGAGATATTTGGTAGAGTTTGGGAACCAGAGCTGAAGAGTGATGTGGAAGCAGTCATTATACTAGTGCATGGTATGGGAGAGCATAGTGGTCGTTATCAGCATTTTGCCGACTTTTTCTCTGAACGCAATGTAGCCATTATTTCTTTTGACCTTCGTGGGCATGGTAAATCGCCAGGTAAAAGAGGGCATGTAGATAGTTTTGATGTATTATTGAGTCAAGTAGATAAGGGCTTAGAGGAATCTAGCAGGCGTTTTCCTGGGGAGAAAAAGTTTATTTATGGACATAGTATGGGGGGCAATATTGTTATCAACCATGCTTTGACCCGTAATCCTAGAGTTTCGGGGGTGATTGCTAGTGCGCCTTATTTGCGTTTGCCAAATCCTGTGCCTTCTTCTAAGATGTTGCAGGCTAAATTGATGAATCGAATTTGGGGAAGTTATGCAGAGAGTAATCAGATTGATGTCACTCAACTATCAAGAGATAAAGCCGTTGTTGCTGCTTATGAAAAAGATGACATGGTGCATCCTAAAATTTCTGTTCGCTTTTTTATTGATTCTTTTAATGCGGCTCAGTATTCCCTAGATCATGCCGATCAATTGGATATTCCGATGTTAATCATGCATGGAACAGCCGATACAATTACTTCTCATCTTGCCAGTCAAGAATTTGCAGCAAAGGCTCCTAATTATGTTAGCTATAAATCTTGGAAGGGGCTGTATCACGAAATTCACAATGAGCCAGAGCAAAATGAGGTTATGCAATATGCTTTTGATTGGATGGTGGATAGAATGGGTACGGTAGGTTAGTATTTCATTAAACAATACATTAAAAAAAAATACAGTATTAATATGTTGTACGTTTTCTATTTTTAGAAGACGTACAACATATCTATATTTCTAAATCATTTTGCCCATCCATCTCGATCTAAGCTCCTAAATTGAATGGCTTCCGCCAAATGTTCTGTTTGGATATTTTCACACGCTGCCAAATCTGCTATTGTTCTTGCCACTTTTAAGATTCGATCATAAGCTCTTGCAGAGAGTCCTAATCTTTTCATCGCTGTTTTGAGTAACTGTTGTCCTGCTTGGTCAATTTGACAAACTTTTCGTGCTAGATTTGCAGGCATATGGGCATTACAATGGATCTTTTTCATTTCCTTAAAACGCAATCGTTGTCTCTCCCTTGCTGTTACGACTCTTTCTCGTACCTTTTCACTACATTCTGATTGTTCTTGACTTGTAATACAATCGAAGGAAACTGGTGTCACTTCTACATGTAAATCAATTCGATCCAATAATGGTCCAGAAATTTTATTGAGGTATTTTTGTACTACCCCTGGCGCACATACACAGTCTTTTTCAGGGTGATTGTAATAACCACAAGGACATGGATTCATAGAAGCAATCAGCATAAAACTAGCAGGATAATCGACTGAGAACCTGGCTCTGGAAATGGTGACTCGTCGATCTTCCATTGGTTGACGTAGCACTTCTAGTACAGATCGTTTGAATTCTGGTAGTTCATCTAGGAAAAGTACGCCATTATGTGCAATGGAAATTTCTCCTGGATGTGGAATATTGCCTCCGCCTACTAAAGCAACATCACTGATCGTATGGTGTGGGGAAACAAAGGGACGGATATTGATTAGGGAGGTGTCGCCAGGTAATTTGCCTGCTACAGAGTGGATTTTGGTGGTTTCTAGGGCTTCATGTAGGCTTAATGGGGGTAAAATACTAGGTAAACGTTTGGCTAACATGGTTTTTCCTGCACCAGGAGGACCGATTAAAATTACATTATGCCCACCTGCTGCTGCAATCTCTAAGGCTCGTTTGATATTCTGTTGTCCTTTGACATCCGAAAAATCGACGAGTGTATCTTTCAAACTGTTGGAAAATTCTGCTCTGGTATCAACCTCTACAGGCTCTAATTCTAGTTGCCCTCTTAAAAAGTCTACGACTTCTTTCAAACTATTGACTCCATAAACGTTTAAATCATTGACAATGGCAGCTTCTCTGGCATTGCAACTGGGAAGGATAAAGCCATCGTATTTTTCTTTGCGAGCTTCGATGGCAATGGGTAAGGCTCCTTTGATGGGACGGAGTGAACCATCTAAAGACAATTCCCCCATAATCATATAGTTTTTAATATCTCTTTGCCCTTCTAAGGCATCATCTGCTTGCATAATGCCTAGTGCGACGGTCAAATCATAGGCAGAGCCTTCTTTTCTAATATCAGCAGGAGCCATATTGACCACAATCTTCCGACGAGGCATTTTG
Source organism: Bacteroidota bacterium (assembly GCA_020628015.1). Lineage (GTDB taxonomy): Bacteria > Bacteroidota > Bacteroidia > Chitinophagales > UBA2359 > JAHDFT01. The sequence goes on along the minus strand of JAHDFT010000208.1, from coordinate 1,470 downwards.
AAGCCGTTATTTTTTAAGGCAGATTCGATGCGGTGTTGCCCTTCTTTGACCGCAGAATCGGGTAAACCAACAAAAAAATATTGAAGTTTGCCTCCGCCTATTTGTACTTCTACTTTAATGGTTTGGGCATCAACGCCTAATACGGCGGCTCCTTGGGTTATAGCGAGTCCCATATATTGTTTCTTTTTGGGTGAATAAATGTATTTTGTGGGGAACTGTTTCAGTTAGTGATGGATTAGAAATAAATTAGTCCGAAATATCCTTTCAATTATTTAGTCTAAGACAAGGCGCAAAAATAGCACATACATGGAATGTACGTAATATTTTTGTAACGAAGTATTAGACTAAATAATAAAGGATATGGCCTAAGTTATTTCTGTTCCATCACTTAGTAATCATCTGGCGAAATTTTACCTCTCCATTCTTTCTTTTCAGATTTAAATTGTTTATCTCTTAGACGTTTTTCTTTAATGGCCCTAGGCATTTTTACAGGCTTGCGTTTTTTAGGCACCTTAATTGCCTCTTCTAAGTAAAACTGAAGTTTGTCTAAAGCCTCTCTCCTATTTTGTGCTTGGGATCGGCTATTTTGGCTTTGTACACTAAGTATGCCTTCTTGATTGATCCTATTAGCCAATTTAGTTAAGATGCTTTTTTTCTCTTCTTCAGATAAACCTTTTGAAGCAGGTATATTCAATGAAAGGATAACCTTTGTCGCCACCTTATTCACATGTTGTCCGCCACTTCCAGAGCTTCGACTGGCTTTAAATTGAAGCTCTTCTTTGATGATTGCAAAATCCATGATGATTAAATTTTTCCAAATACAGTAATCACAGTTAGTGATGGAACAGTCAAAAAATAAATTGATCACTTGTTCCTAAAAATTAATCCAAAATGAGGATTAATAACAGAGAAAATACTCATCAATAATGATTTCAAGGTCATTTTAGTTTCTTTTGCACTAAGTAACAGCTAAAAAATAAACCGACATCTTGTTGTTTAATTTACTGCTATAATCGTTAGGACGGGTTCCTCGCCGATGCTCGCATCGCCTACGTTTTTTGCCTCGTCTAGCCACAAATTAACTGAACAAATATGCCTAATTTATTTTTTGCTTGTTACTAAGTAACAGTAAAAAGACGCTCCAAATGTCCTATTTTCCCGAAAAAAAATTGTTTTTTTCTAAAAAAACACTAATATATCATTATATACTGTCTAAATGTATAAGTAGTGCCACCAAATATGAACCATCCTCGCTGGTTTTCTGTAATGAATTGAAAATAATCTGCGTTATATACTCTAGCTTATTTTCAAGCTAATTATATAAATGGCATAGAGGTTGTTCAAGCCAAGTAAAAAAAGGTGGTGAATACTTGCTTTTTTGAAAAATAATTCGTTTAAAAAGAAAGAAGATCGCAATTATTCAGTTATAGTATGGTAATACAATTCCAAATAGGTCAAGCTACAATCATT
>JAHDFT010000207.1 GCA_020628015.1 Bacteroidota bacterium | reverse complement strand
GCCTCCACACTCCTCAAAATCGTTCCTCTAGCCATAGACCTATTCGCTAAACTGTTGAATCTAAGTGGCATCACCAAAGCCATCAAAAAGGTCATTGACAAAGTAACAGAGCCGATCCACGATGCAATTGATAAGGCAGTAGCTTGGATGGTGAAGAAGGTAAGGTCTTGGATAGATAAATTGAAGGGGAAAGGCAAAAAGAAAAAGGATGGGGAGAAAGAGGACGATCAAGCAGATGCAGATGAGGAAAACAAAATAAAGAAGACAAAATTTCCTACACCAAATCACAAACAATACCAACCAATTACTCCTCCAATCAATATTACTATTTCTGACATCAATACCTTGTTAATTATATACTAATTTTTATGCAATAGGATTAATTATTTTTTATCTTTGCTTATATTTTTCCATCACTTATTCATTAACCTCAAAAAAAGACACCCATGCAAGCACCCACTTGTATTTTAATAGCCCTTAGTTGCTTATTCATTTTTAATACTGCCCTATTTGCTCAAGAAACCAATCATCAATTTGGTGTAGTCAATAAGGCAGATTTTGCCATTACTGGTATCAAAGGAGAGGAAAACGCTGATGCTGTTGTGATTTATGACATTGGTACTTCTCGTTTTGTGCAATCCCAAAATCATACTGGATTTGATGTCATTTTTGATCGTAAAACACGCATTAAGATCAATACCAAAGCTGGTTTTGATTATGGAGAAATTTCTATTCCCTTGTATAACTCTAGTAAAGGATCGGAGGATATTATTGGTATAGAAGCTTTTACTTGGAATGTAGAAGAGGGAGCTATTGTAAAGACTGAATTGGATAAAAAACAAATTTTTGCCGAACAAGCGAATGCTTCTTGGAACCTCACCAAATTTGCCCTTCCCAATATCAAAGAAGGTTCGGTTATTGAATTTAAATACTCTATTGTTTCTCCTTATTTATTCAACCTCAAAGACTGGACATTTCAACGCAAAATTCCAACCTGTCATAGTGAATACATTGTGCGGTTAACGCCTTTTTATGAGTACGTTAATGTTAGTCAAGGTATTGATCATTTGGATATTCATGAAGCCTATTATGATAATGGTGGTTTAAAACAGGAATATTATCATTTAAAGTATTACAATACTGTTCATAGATATGGTATGAAAGATGTGCCCTCCTTCAAGGATGAGAGTTTCATTACTTCCATTAATGACTATATTGCCAAAATAGATTTCCAATTGTCTAAAATACATACCTTGGATGGGTATATTCAAGAAATAATGACAGATTGGGAAACGGTGGAGGATGACTTATTGGAGCATAGTAAGTTTGGGCATTATATTAGAGATTGTAAGAAATTTACTAAAAAGATTGTTGCTGAAGCAGATATAACTGATAAAAGTGAGGAAGATAAATTCAATTTTGCGGTGGATTATGTCAAGCAAAATTTCAAATGGAATAAAAGACATGGTTTCTATAGTGGAGATGTCCCCAAAGCTTTGATGAAAAGCAAAGAAGGTAATAACGCTTCACTCAATCTATTCCTCATTGCTTTATTGCGAGCTTTAGAATTGGAGGCTTATCCTGTTATATTGAGTACTCGAAATCATGGAAAGGTGTTTGAAAAATATCCTATTCTGGATTTTTTCAATTACGTGATTGTCTGGACACAGGTAGATGGTAAATGGGTATTGACCGATGGTACCAATGACCTGCGTGCTAATGACCTTATTCCTGCTAAGTGCTTTAATGGAAAAGGCTTGGTTTTGGGTAAAGAAATGGATAATAAATGGATTTTATTACAACAAAAGAGTCCTTCAAAAATTCAAGAAAGTATTGATATTCGCTTGTCTGAAAACTTGGACTCTGTACTAGGCAATTTTACGGTCAAAACCACGTTATATGATGCATTGGCATTGAAAAATCATGCTCAAGATGATAAAAAAGCATTGGCTAAAATCTGGGAGGAGGAAGACATCAAAATGATTGGTAAAGTTGAATCTGAAAATTATAAAGATAGAGATAAAAACTATAATTTGAACTTTACCCTCCAAACTCCTGTTGAGGAATTTGACAATCAATTATTCATCGCTCCATTTTTTAAGGAACCTTATCAAGAAAATCCGCTTAAACAAGCAGTTCGCAAGTATCCAGTAGACATGACTTATCCTCGTATTCGATTGTATAAATCACAAATACAAATTCCAGAGGGTTATGAGGTCAGCAGTCTTCCTGAAGCTTTTTCAGTAGACAATGATTTGATCAATATTCAATATAATGCGGCTGTATCGGGAGATAAGGTGAAGATCATCGGCATGTATCAGTTTAAAAAGACAATTTACCCACCCCAAGATTACAAACAACTCAAAAAACATTTTGAGGAGTTGATTCGATATTTTAATGAACGGGTGGGTTTAGTGATGGAACAGAAATAAATTCGACCATATCCTTTATTATTTAGTCTAATACTGCGTTACAAAAATATTACGTACATTCCATGTATGTGCTATTTTTGTGCCTTGTCTTAGACTAAATAATTGAAAGTCTATTTCGGCCGAATTTATTTCTAATCCATCACTTGAAAAAAGTATAATCATATATCGTATAGTACACTACTCTTCCAGCATCCCTGTATAATTTATTATAGTTTAAGCTTGAACAAGATCATGAATTGTTATAGCATTATTGTGTCTACAAAACACATAAGATGCATACACATATTACTTAACTAATATCCCAAGCTTGTTATGAGCAAATTCATTCTAGTATTCATCAGTATTCTTTTTTGTATCACTAATACCTTATTCGCACAAGACATTTCTCGTCAATTTGGAGAGGTGACAGAAGCTGATTTTGACATTACTAATATCGAAGAAGAAAGCGATCTTCCTCCTGCCATTGTATTACACGATATTGGCTTAAGCCGTTTTGAGGAATCTAATGAAAGCAATGGCTTCAATCTTATTTTTGAACGTCGTACAAAAATTAAGATCAATACAAAAGCTGGTTTTCAATATGGAGAGGTTGAAGTTCCTTTATATCACCGTAATGGACAGAGCTATGAAAAGGTCAAAAAAATTAAAGCCTTTACTTGGAATATAGAAAATGGCAAACTGGTCAAAACAGAGCTAAATAAAAAAGATGTTTTTGAGGAAAAGGCAACAGAAAAATGGAGGCTTACTAAATTTGCTTTACCCAATGTCAAAGAAGGCTCCATCATTGAATTTCAATACACAGTCGTTTCCCCCTACTATTTCAATTTGGTGGATTGGAAATTTCAACGAAAAATTCCTACGCTTTATAGTGAATATACTGCTCGTATGATTCCCTTTCTTGAATATGTATGTTTGACCAATTTATATCAAAAATTGGCTATTTTAGACAATCATATTGATAAAAAAAGAATGCCTAGATCCTTTGGTGGCGTATCTTATTATGATAATGTCTATACCTATGGCATGGAAAATATTCCTGCCTTCAAAGATGAAAGCTTTATTACTTCCGTTGATGACTACATCTCCAAACTAGATTTTCAACTCTCTAAAATCATTTATCCAAATGGGGTTAAAGAAACCGTTATTTCTACTTGGGATGAGTTGGAAAAGGAATTATTGGACAAAGAAAGTTTTGGTGGCTTTATCAAGAAAAGTAAAAAATCAACCCAAAAAATTGTGACAGATGCGGCTATTCTGGATAAAAGTGAAATGGAGCGATTTAATTTTGCTGTAGATTATGTCAAGCAAAATTTTCGTTCTAATAAAAAAGTGGGACTTCGTAGCCTACCATTGAAAACATTTTTAGAGCAGAAAAAAGGCAATATTTGTACGGTCAATTTATACCTCACCACATTATTACAAGCTGCTGAACTAGAAGCCTACCCATTGATTTTGAGTACTAGAAATCACGGAAAAATATTTGAGGATTATCCTATTATAGACTTCTTCAATTATACGGCTGTGGTTGTTCGAGTCAATGGCAAATGGTTATTAACCGATGGAACGAATCCCCTAGCAGCCAATATGATGATTCCTGCCCAATGTTTTAATGGCAAAGGCTTAATTCTTGCTCCTAAGCTAGAAGACCGATGGATTTTGTTGAGTCAAAATCTATTGTCTATGGAGAATTATAAGTTCAATATTAATCTCTCCGAACAAAAAGATTCGCTTATTGCAGATATGACGCTCAGTACTGCTGGTTATGATGCATTGTCCCTAAAAGACGAATTTGAAGACGATACAAAAGCTATACGTCAATATTGGGAAAAAGAAAGAAATTTAAATCTATTAAGTCCAGTAACAACTCAAAATTACTCGGATCGAATGAAGAAGTATAAACTGAGTTTCAATGCTAGTATGCCCGTTGACCGTTTAGATGATCAAATTTTGATTAAACCTTTTTTAACGACCATGTTTACGGTAAATCCACTCAAACAAAAGGAGCGAAACTATCCAGTAAACTTGACTTATTCCTATCTGCGCTATTTTCAAGCACAAATCAATATTCCTGATGGCTATGAGATCGCCAACCTGCCAGAAGATTTGAAAGTAGATGATGACTTGATGAAAATACAGTATCAAATTTTAGCAAAGGATAAGAGAATTATGGTAATTGGACAATACCAGTTTAAAAAAACCATGTATTTACCTAAAGAATACAAACAACTTCAACAACACTTTGCAGATTTGGTAGCATATTTCAATCAAAAGGTAGGCTTGAAAAAGATAGATCAAGAATAATTCAACACCATTTTGGTTCTTTGACAATCTTTGCAAAACAGGTAATTGTACTGTAGGCTATCTTTCTACCTAATGGTATAGGCTATAAGTTTTTGACAATTTAGAAGATTCATTTTCGATGGTCTCATCAACTTGACAGATCGCTCCGATGGAGCTTAAACATATCCAGCATTTATTTTCTACAAACAGTTAGGCTCCTATGGAGCGAATACTGATAGCTCCGTAGGAGCCTGACTGTTTGTAGAAAAAACAAAAACAAGGGATAAAAGCTCCATCGGAGCGACCTGTCAAGTTTTAAATTATGCTGTCAAGAACTTAGGACTTGAATCACTAGTATTGCTCCCATGAAGCTAAGAAAAAATGATACAATTGCAAAAATTGTCAAAGAACCCACATTTTTAACTGACATTTAATTCAAATCAACCATGTCCTCAAACATCATAGACCTAAAATACTTCTATACAAGTTTAGTAATCTTACTATATTTTACAACAACAAGCATCGCTCAAACAGGCCCTTCTAGTGAATTAATCGAATTTAATACGACCTGTAAAGTTGTTGGCAAGACTTTGAGCAAGGAGATTTATAAGGTGATTAAGGTCAATCGGAGAGAAGGTGAGGAAAATGCTAGGATTTACATTCCTTATTCCAAAGGAGATAATGTCACCCAACTCAAAGCATGGATTACAAATGAAAAGGGCAAACGCATTCGCAATCTTTCTTCAAAATACATCGAAGATCGTAGTGCGATTTCGGATATTTCCTTTTATGAAGATGATTTTGTGAAGGAGATTAATCTAGTAGAAACAAAATATCCTTATTATTTACATTGCTCCTATGTCATTAGCTACAAGCAATTTTTCAACATTACCTATTGGGACCCTGTAATAGACCTAGACTGCCCCACCCATCACGCCACCTTGACTGTGGATGTGCCGAAAGATTATCCCATTCGCATTTTTGAGGATAATATTGAAGCAGGTAATAAAGTCATAGAAGGCAAACGAGCGATTTATACTTGGTCTTCCAATTACCTCGAACAATTGGAGCCTGAAACTTATGCCCCCCATTTGAGTCAGTTTCTACCAAGGGTTAATGTTATTCCTGAAGCATTTGATTATGGTGAAGAAGGCAGTCATGAAAGCTGGCAAACTATAGGGAAATGGATTAATGCTTTGAGTGCAGAAGGGAATGAATTACCCGAAGCCGAAATCAATAAAATCAAACAACTTACTGCTGACCTCAAAGACCCTAGAGCAAAAGCAAAAGCACTCTATTATTATCTCCAAGACAATACTCGATATATTAATGTAGCGATGGATGTAGGGGGATTCAAACCCTATCCAGCAAGCTATGTTGCAGAAAAAAAATATGGCGATTGTAAGGCTTTGAGTAATTACCTCCAAGCTTCCTTAGCAGCCATTGATATTCCTTCCTATTATACGGTCATTTATGCAGGCAATCGAATCAAACAGGTAAACAAAGATTTTCCTAGCCAGCAATTCAATCATGCTTTTTTAATGGTGCCAATCGAATCTGATACTTTATGGTTAGAGTGTACAAGTAATATCAGCCCATTTGCTTATATGGGGACTTTTACCCAAAATAGAAATGCATTAGTTGTTGAGCCTAATAATGCTCGATTGGTTAAAACACCTGCCTTGCAACCAGAAGAAGTATTGGTCAATAATACCATTCATTTTCAGCCTACCTCTAATAATGCTTGTGTAGCAAATTTAACCGCCGTAATGAAAGGTAGAGCATATGAACGATTCAATAGTTTACAAGAAAATGCCAGCCAACATCGACAAGAACAGATCATTAAGGATATACTTTTATTCAACAATTATCAGGTCAAAGATTGGAGTTTAGAGAAGCATAAACGAGATGAAGCAGCAATCACCCTAAAGGCTGAAGTAGAACTCGCCAATTACCTCAAAAAATATGGGAATATGCTCGTTGCCTCTCTTTCACCGCTTCCCATTCCCAATTTTGAAAAACCCAAAGACCGCAAACTACCTGTACAATTGGATTACCCCATTTATCAAGTAGATACCCTTATTTATAAAATCCCAACAAATTACATCAGCAAAGCCCCAAAAAGCACCCAAATCGACAATCAATATGGTACTTATCGAATAGATCATGAATTAAAGGATACACATGTTTTGGTCATTCGTTCTTTCTTGCTTCATGCTGGACATTATCCTGTAGCTGATTATAGTGATTTCTACGATTTTCTCCAGCAAGTACGTCTAGCAGAACGGGAGCAAAATGTCATTTTTAAAAAGGAGTAATTGGAAACCATAAACCCATTTACCATTAAGTAACAGTCAAAAAATAATTTCCTCATTTTGATGGATAAATTTGTCCCTATACTTCGTTAAAAAGCCTCGCCAATGCCCTGCATTGCCTACGTTTTTTGCCTCGTCTAGGGGCAAATTTCCCTAATCAAAATTGAGAACTTATTTTTCACTCGTTACTAACTCAAAAAATAAACTCATGAACACATTCGCAAAGAAGCATTTTTTATTATTCATCAGCTTAGTATTCATTGTCCAAACACAGCTCTGGGCACAAAAAGAAAAATTACCCAAATTCGGAAAAGTGTCTAAAGCAGATTTTGCGATTACAGGCATTGAAGGGGATGAAAATCCTGATGCAGTAATCATCTTTGATTTAGGTTATTCTCGCTTCAATCAAACACCTGAAACAGGTTTTGAACTCGTTTTTGAGCGCAAAACTCGCATTAAAATCAATAATAAAGCAGGATTCGATTATGCGGAAGTGAATATTCCAGTTTATGCATCAGGAAGAGGTTATGAACGGGTAAAAGGGGTAAAAGCGATTACTTGGAATCTGGAAGGCGGCAAGCCTGTCAAAACAGAATTAGGACGTAAAGAGGTTTTTGAAGAAAAGAAAAATGAAAATTGGTCCATCAAAAAATTTGTCCTGCCTAATGTGAAAGAAGGCTCCATTATCGAGTTTAGGTATACCGTCGTTTCTCCCTATATGTTCAACTTAAAGGATTGGACTTTTCAGCATAAAATTCCTACAAAATATAGTGAATACAAGATAGACATGACCCCTTATTTTGATTATGTACACATCAAGCAAGGTATTGCCCAATTTGATGTCTATGAAGACTATCAAAACCAAGCAGGACTACCTGAGCGACTGGTACAGACTTCCATGTACAATAAGTATTTTAAGTATGGTTTAAAAAATATTCCTGCTTTTAAGGATGAGAGTTTTATTGCTACTATTAACGATCATCTTATGAAGATTGATTTCCAATTATCAACCGTCTACTCTCCTGCTAATGGGCAGCGACAAGTATTGACCTCTTGGGAAACTTTGGATAGTGATTTAATGTCTCATAGTAAATTTTTGCTTTTTGTAGATAATGCCCAATCCAATGCCAAACGGATATTGAAGGATGCTAATATTATGGAAAAAAGCGAGGTAGAACGATTTACCTACCTGATGAATTATATGAAATCTAATTATGATTGGAATGGGCGACATGGTATTTATAGCTCTAAACCACCAGGCGAATTTGGCAGCAGTAAATCGGGTAATGTTGCCTCTATGAATCTCTTTTTAATTGCCTTATTTCGACAAGCAGGCTTGGCCAGCTTGCCTGTGATTTTGAGTACTAGACAACATGGGAAAGTATGGTTAGCCTATCCTGTTGTAGATAAGTTTAACTATGTAGTAGCTTATGTTCGAGTGGATGGAAAGTGGATTTTAGCAGATGTTACTAATCCACAATGTGCCAATGATCAAATACCTATAAAGTGCCTTAATGGACAAGCCCGAATCATAGGTAGAGAAGCCAAACACAAATGGATTGATCTAAGTCAAGCAGCCCAAGCTTCCAAATTACAGGAAAATATTAGTATACAATTGAATGAAAGCAAAGATTCGGCTCTAGTAGATTTTCAGATTAAAACAACTGCTTATGATGCCTTAAATCTAAGAGAAGCCTATCAAAATAATGCTAAAGAACTAGCAGAAAGCTGGGAAGAAGATGGTTTAGAGATTAGAGGGGAGGTCAAAACAGAACACTACAATAAAATTGACGAAAATTATATGATTAGCTTCAAAGCGGCTTATCCTATTGAAAAAATCGAGGATCAATTGTTTATTCCACCTTTTTTCAAGGAAGTATTTGAAGAGAATCCGCTCAAACAAGCAGAACGTCGTTATCCTGTGGATATGGCTTATAAGCGAGTGCGTTTGTATCAGTCAGAAATTATGATTCCCGAAGGATATAAAGCTAGTAGTCTGCCAGAAGATTTTATGGTCAATGATGATTTAATGACCATACAATATAAGGTACAAGCTTCTGAATCCAAAATCAAACTAATGGGCATGTATCAATTTAAAAAAGCGGTCTACGAACCAGAAGATTATGCTCAATTGAAGGCGCATTTTGAGCATTTGGTGAAGTATTTGAATGAGAAGGTGGGGCTGGGTAGGTAGATCAACACTTCTTGTAGATTTTAATCTACTAGGTTTATGAAATGGGCATAATTAGGATTTGTCCCCCTTTTAAGTTTCTTCTAGTAAGTAACAGCTAAAAAATAAACCAGCATCTT
>JAHDFT010000206.1:4772-9343 GCA_020628015.1 Bacteroidota bacterium | reverse complement strand
ATTAGGGAATTTGTATAAAGATAGATTGAAAACTCTTTTTAAATTTGTTTCTAATCCCCTTATAATGAAAAATAAGCGCAATACAACTTTGTTTCACTTCTTTTTAGCATCTAATAATTCAGCAGCTCAAAAAATAGCTAATGATATTGTAAAACCATACTTTAAATAAATATTATGTCAAAATCATCAATTGAATGGACAGAAATGACTTGGAATCCTACTACTGGTTGTAATAAGGTTTCACAAGGTTGCAAGTATTGTTATGCAGAAATTATGTCGAGTAGATTACAGAGTATGGGATTGGCAAAGTATAGCAATGGTTTTAAGGTGACATTACATCCTGAAACCTTAAAAATACCTTACACTTGGAAAAAACCAAGAATAGTATTTGTTAATTCTATGAGTGATTTATTTCATAAAGATATTCCTTTGCAATATATCAAGCGAGTTTTTAAGGTCATGAATGAAAATAAACACCATATTTTTCAAGTACTTACCAAAAGAGCAGAAAGATTAGCTTTTTTAAGTGATGAATTGGAATGGACAAATAATATATGGATGGGGGTTTCTGTAGAGGATAACCAAGTTTTAAATCGTATCAATTTTCTTCAATCAACAAATGCAAAAATAAAATTTCTTTCTTGTGAACCATTAATAGGCCCCTTAAATAAACTTAATTTGAAAAATATAGACTGGGTAATTGTTGGTGGAGAATCTGGACGAAAATTTAGACCTGTGAAAGAAGAGTGGATTGTTGATATTTTACAAGAATGTCGAAATCAATCTGTACCTTTCTTTTTTAAACAATGGGGAGGATCTAATAAAAAGAAAACGGGACGATTATTAAAAGGTAAGTTATATAATGAAATGCCTAAAAAACTATGAAACGATTCTAATTATTGAGCCTCCTTTCTCTATCTTTGCCCTCCTAAACCATTATCCCTACAAAACGTTCCTTGTAAGGATGAATCATAGTGTACGACGAATACTACACTATACCAAAAATAACCAAGCAACTTCGGATGAATTTAGAACAACTCTTACTAGAATTTAAACAATCCTCTAAAATAGCGCAACTCCAAAATCAATTAGAGGTGGTGGCGGAAGCAAAGGTACATCTTAAAGGTTTGATGGGGTCAATGGATGCATTTGTGGCAAGTACAGTGTATTTATCTAAGCCACAGAGTCATTTATTCATTATGGAAACTAAGGAGGATGCCGCCTACTTCAATAATGACCTCAAAAATTTGCTCAATAAAAAGGATGTCCTCTTTTTCCCAGATTCCTTTAAAAAGGTTGGGGAATTGGAGGAAATCAATAAGAGTAATGTATTGCTTAGAACAGAGACTGCGAGCAAGTTGATTAATAGTCATACAACGGGGGAATTATTGGTGACTTATCCACAAGCCTTTTTTGAGAAGATTGTCAATACAAAGGTCTTGCATAAAAATACCATCCACATTGTCTTGGAAGAAGCTCTGGATGTCGATTTTATTGCCGAAGTATTGACCGAATATGGCTTCGAGCGAACAGATTTCGTCTATGAACCTGGACAATTCTCTATACGTGGAGGCATTGTGGATATTTATTCCTATGGCAATGATTTACCTTATCGAGTAGAATTATTTGGAGATGAAGTAGAATCCATCCGAATTTTTGATCCTTTAACCCAGCTTTCCCAGAGAAAAATCAGCAAAGTAACGATTGTCCCAAATATTCAGACGCAATTTAGTAGTGGTGATAAGACTTCTTTATTTAGGATTATTCCTGATAATACGGTGATTTGGGTGAAGGATTTACAAGGTTTTATGGAGATTAATGATAAATGCTATAATAAGGCGATTGCTGCGGCAAAATTATTCCAAGAAACAAGAAGGGCACATGAGGAGCATGTCATTTTTGATGAAGATCCAGAAAAAACCTTTATTGATTCTAAGGCTTTGATGAAGGATTTACTTCAGTTTCCGATTGTTGAGTTTGGTCGATCTCCTTATTTTAAAGATGCGGAGGTCATTTCCTTCAACGCTCGCCCACAACCGAATTTTAATAAGAATTTTCAATTATTAATCAAAGACCTCAATCAAAATACGGAAAATAAACTCACCAATTACATTTTTGCAGGCAATCCACGTCAAGTCAATCGTTTTACCCACATCTTTGAAAACCTAGAAGCCACCGTTAATTATCATGGCTTAACCCAAGCCATCCACGAAGGATTTATTGACGAAGATTTAAACGTGGCTTGCTATACCGATCACCAAATCTTTGAACGCTATTACAAATACAATATCAAAAGAGGCTATTCCAAAGATAAGGCAATGACCATCCGCCTATTGAAGGAGCTGCGTCCTAGAGATTATGTGACACATATAGATCATGGTGTTGGACAATTTGCAGGCTTGGTTAAAATCCAGGTGAATGGACAGACACAGGAGGTCATGAAGATTTTGTATAAGGGAACAGATATTTTGTATGTCAATATCAACTCTTTACACAAGGTTTCTAAATATGTAGGCAAGGAAGGGAGAAAACCAAAAATCAACAAACTCGGCTCGGATGCTTGGGCAGCCCTGAAACGCAAGACAAAACGTAAGATCAAGGATATTGCTGCGGATTTGATTAAATTATATGCCAAAAGAAAGGCTGCAAAAGGTTTTGCATTCCAACCTGATACTTATTTACAATCCGAATTAGAAGCCTCTTTTATTTACGAAGATACGCCCGATCAAATCAAAGCAACGGTGGATGTCAAGGCAGATATGGAAAAGGGAAATCCTATGGATCGTTTGATTTGTGGGGATGTGGGTTTTGGAAAGACAGAAATCGCTATTAGAGCAGCAGCAAAAGCAGTAGCGGATAATAAGCAAGTGGCGATCTTAGCTCCTACAACGATTTTAACCCTTCAACATTTCAAAACTTTTTCGGATCGAATGAAGGGTTTCCCTGCTAATATTGATTACCTCAATCGTTTCAAAACTGCCAAACAAAAAACAGAGACCCTTAAAAAACTCGAAAAAGGAGAAATTGATGTCTTGATTGGGACTCATGCTTTATTGGGGAAAAAAGTAAAGTTTAAAGATTTGGGGTTATTGGTGATTGATGAGGAACAGAAATTTGGTGTAGCAGCAAAGGAAAAATTGCGAACAATGAAGGTGAATGTCGATACTTTGACCCTCACCGCCACACCCATCCCTCGAACTCTCCAATTTTCCTTGATGAGTGCAAGAGATTTGACGGTCATCAATACCCCTCCTCCGAATCGTCAGCCTGTACATACGGAATTAATTCGCTTTGATACGGAAAAAATTAGAGACGCAGTTAATTACGAAGTTTATCGAGGCGGACAGGTTTATTTTATCCATAATCGAGTGAAAGATTTGGTCGAAGTGGCAGCAATGATCAAGCGGCTTTGTCCTGATTTTGATATAGGCATGGCGCATGGTCAATTGGAAAATAAGGCCTTGGAAGAGCGTATGATTAAATTTATTAAAGGGCGATATGATGTCTTGATTTGTACCAATATTGTAGAAGCTGGACTGGATGTACCAAATGCCAATACAATGATTATCAATAATGCCCAGAATTTTGGACTAAGTGACCTCCACCAATTACGTGGAAGGGTTGGGCGATCCAATCGAAAGGCGTTCTGTTACTTAGTCACCCCTCCTGTTCACAGCCTCCCCGAAGATTCTCGAAAACGCCTCAAAGCTATTGAGCAGTTTGCAGATTTGGGTAGTGGTTTTCAAATTGCCATGAAGGATTTAGATATTCGTGGAGCGGGTAATTTACTAGGCGGTGAGCAAAGCGGATTCATTGCGGATATTGGCTTTGACATGTATCATAAAATCCTTGATGAAGCCATGCAGGAATTAAAGGAGAATGAGTTTAAAGACTTGTTTAAAGAGGAAATAAAGGAAAAGCGGCAATTTGTTACAGATTGTCAGATTGATACGGATTTGGAATTATTGATTCCTGATACTTATGTCAATAAAGTGGCTGTTCGTTTGAGTTTGTATACAGAATTGGATCACATCACCGACGAAACCAAACTCAAAGCATTTAGAGATCGGATACAGGATCAGTTTGGACCGCCACCTAAGCAGGTGAAAGAGCTTTTTCATGCGGTTAGATTGAGATGGGTTGCCAAGAAACTAGGTTTTGAACGGATTATCTTTAAGAATCGGAAGTTGCGGTGTTATTTTGTCTCCAATCAACAATCTCCATTTTATGAATCAGCGATTTTTTCAACGATTTTACAATATACCCAAAAGAATAGCCATAAAGCTCATTTCAAGCAGACCAATAAGTTTTTAATGATGGTTTTTGATGGTGTGTCTTCTATGCAGCAAGCGAGAGAATTATTATTGGAAATGGATGATTTTATTAAGGTAAGATTAGACACCAAGAAGTAGGACAAAGCCATGAATTGCCTTATTGTATAGGCATAATTTAAGCTAATTAATGAATAGTTTGCTGGCAAGGAAAAGGAGATAGACTAATAGATTGACAATTGTTGGTTTGCTGAAAGGATAAGAAGATAGACCCATGAATTAAATATTCATCGGTAAATT
>JAHDFT010000206.1:0-4672 GCA_020628015.1 Bacteroidota bacterium | reverse complement strand
TGACAATTGTTGGTTTGCTGAAAGGATAAGAAGATAGACCCATGAATTAAACATTCATCGGTAAATTAGAAGGAAAAGGAGATAGACTAATAGATTGACAATTGTTGGTTTGAAGGAAAAAGGAAAATAGATTAATTTTCAATAAAAAAATTATTCAATCAGGCTAACAATTTCTGTCTTATGATCATCTAAACCCTTTACATAGGGCGTAATTTCTTCAGCAGAAGAAAATACATAGATGTTAACAGCTAAAGTTGCAGCCGCAGCAATACTGAGTACAAAAATTTTGAAATAATTTTTGTGATCGTTGGTTTTCGCCTTTTTGTTGATGTCGATGGTGGTGAACGTCATAATTGTGTCAAGTTTAGAGTTTCTATATAGGTGAAAGAAAATATCGTGCCAATTTTGGTCTGTGTGTGATTATTAGTTGCTTGCTGATGTTTTATAAGAACATCACATACACTTTCTTTAACGGAGAAAATGAAAATGTGTTGCCTTATTGGTGTTAAAAAGTATTAAAAAAGTTTATGCTTGATTAAAAAAAATAAAGTTTTGAACCTTGTTGATGCGAATTTAAAGTATAAGTAATAGTGTCTATAAGGCTTTTTGAAGCCTTAGTTAAAAAGTAAGCGTTTAAATAAGAATAGTTAAAATATACTATATTTATTTAATGGTCATCTTTTCTTATGCTAAACCAAAATTCACTCCCCTCCCCTTCTACAGACTTCACCCAAATTTCTCCACCAATTAATTGTACAATTTTACTACAAGTTGCCAAGCCAATACCACTACCTTCCGTTTCCTCATTTAATTGCGTATAAGGTTTGAAAATCAAATCTATTTTGTCTGCTGCAATACCAATGCCATTATCTTTGATGCAAAAATGATAGTGTTCTTGATGATCTTCATAAGTGACTTCTATAATAGGCGGTTCTTCCTTTTTTCTATACTTTAGCGCATTAGAGATCAAATTTTGAAACAATTGCACCATAAAGCTTTTAATACCTCTAATCTTAGGTAGTTCTGTATACTTAATCAAACCACTACATTCCATTAATGCTACACTTAAATTTTGCATGATTGTATACAATACTTTATTTAAATTGACCATTTCTGTAGTCACCTTTCCTGCATCCCCCTTAGAAAGTTGTAAAAGGTTTGTAATTAAATCTGCCATATTAGAAGTCGTATCTATGATCGTTTTTAGATCAGCAATACTGTTATCATCCAATTTTCCTTTTGCCCTTTTTAAAACTAATTGACTATATCCATTAATGGTGCGAAGTGGAGATTTTAAATCATGAGATACACTATGTGCAAAAGTTTTTAGTTGTTTAGAAATTTCTTGTTGTTGTTCTAGTAACTGGATTTGATGATTGAGTGCCTCTTGATTTTTATCCTTTTCGATCTCTTCATAAAAACGGAAAAGCATTTGCTCTTTGCTATTCTTATATTCTTCTGTAAAATCATTTGCTAATGATTTATAATGCTTCATCGCTTCTTTGTAATTACCAACTTTCTCATAATATTTGGCCACACATTCTATACCTAAGCGAACAAGATCTATTCGCTCCATTTTATCTATAAACACCAATATATTATCAAATATCTCTTTGGGTTGATCAATAAACCGACTAATGGTATCATATTGTTTAAAATATTGAGGATAGGTTTCATCTTCCAAAATACACTGTGCAATATAGGTATATACCCTACCTAATGTCATTACTGGAACATTCACCTGTCTACTACTCAATAAAATTTCATGAGCATAGACCATCCCTTGTTGATACAATTTTCCATCGACATAAATTCCAAGTGCATATTCCTGACAAACCAATATCGCATGGATAATACCCGATTTTTGGGCATATTCTAAAGCTTTATTGATATGAAAAATGGCTTTATGAAATTTGTTTTCTGTCCAATAAGCAGAGGCATAGGCTCTATAAATAAGTGCTAGTCGAAAATGGTCATTCTCAGGTAACATATCCAAGCATTCTCCTAAATACCTTTGTGCTGCTCCTACCTTATTTACCTTAACCAACAAAGCCGCAATATTGACCTTTAAAGAAACCTGTGTTTTCAAATCTTTTGCACGATCAGCATATTCTAAAGCTTCTGCATAACATTTAAGTGCCTCATACGCTCTATTCTCAATTTCTAAAGTAACCCCTTTATTGTTTAAAATCGCAGCAACTTTTCCTGGACGATTTTGTTTTTTGTAAATATGCTCTGCTTTCTGATAAGCTTTTAACGCATCACTAATATCTCCTTTTTGTTTTAAAATAATACCTTTAACATTCCAAGCTGTAGCCAACAGTACCTGTGACTCTGAATCTTCTAATGGCCCTAATACTTGGATGGCATTATGAATATAATTATAAGCAACTTTGTAGGAAAGATTGTATTGGGAAATAATGCCCATAGTTAGGTAAAGTGTACCAACATATTCTGGATTAGGAGCTTTTATATCTTCCAGTAAATGTAAAGCTTCTGTTCCACATATAGCACCATTCACCAGATCTTCAGGCTGTTGTACAACATAGGCATAAGCCAATAGTGTCTTCAAGCGAAACATGGTTTCCCGATCTGGCTTACCATTTAACTCTTCTATTAATGTTGTAATTTTGTTGTAGGTATTTATTTCAGACATGATTATGAGCAAATTCTGAGTAAGGAATACTAAACATAAGACTCATTTTATATTTATTTATCTCATTACTATTCCTTATAGGTTTCAGGTAGAAAGATGTATTTTATTTTTTCACCATTAGTTCAAATAGCAAAAATGTCACCTGACTGTATTTTTGGACTATAAAAAAGCAAAAACAAGCATAATATACAAAATCATTATGCTTTGAAAATCTAATGAATTTAAGTTCTTTGGAAAGATGAGCAATAAAAAATAACTATATTTCAAAACTTCCTTGATATATTATTCGTATACCATTAGATTCGTGACATTTTACAGGAATAATTGTCTGAAATAATACGTAATTTTGGTATGTAATGTGTATGATAAATATCACTAGCCAACTAAATACACTACCATACAGTTATAAAATTAAACAAATACCATTATAAATGACCATACAAGACAGAATAGAAAAGTTACTTCAGCAAGTAAATCAAAGAATTTATGAAAAAGAGGAAGTCATCGCACTTAGTTTATTGGCGATGTTGGCAGGAGAGAATATTTTTATGTTAGGCCCTCCAGGTGTAGCGAAAAGTTTAGTAGCTCGAAGAATGAAATATGCCTTTAGAGATGCTAAAAACTTTGAATACTTGATGAGTCGCTTTAGTACCCCAGAAGAAATTTTTGGCCCAGTATCTATTACCAAACTAAAAAACGAAGATAAATACGAACGAATCATTACGAATTATTTGCCTGATGCCAATATTGTTTTCTTAGATGAGATTTGGAAAGCTGGTCCTTCTATACAAAATGCCCTTTTGACGATTATTAATGAAAAAGTTTATAGAAATGGAATGCAGGAAATCAAAACCGATATACGGGGGGTGATTGCTGCTTCTAACGAATTACCAGAGCGTGGCCAAGGTCTAGAGGCTTTATGGGATCGTTTTCTAGTGCGTACAGAGGTTGGTAATATTGCCTCTATAGACAATTTGAAGCGGATGCTGGTCATGCCTGAAGACCCTTATAAAGACAATGTAGAAATACACCTCAAAATTTCTGAAAGTGAATATTATGAGTGGTCAGACGATATTGATAAAATTGCTTTTCCTGATAACATTCTGTCTATTATTCAAGCCATTAGAGTAGCATTAGAAGAATACAATAGTAGTGTTTATGAATCCTCTCGACAAATGTATGTTTCAGATCGTCGATGGCGTAAAATTGTTCGTCTACTTCGTGCCTCCGCCTTCCTTAATAATCGTGTAGAAGTTGACTTTATGGATTGCTTCCTTATTCCACATTGCATTTGGAATTTACCTTCGCAGTTAGAAAAGGCCAAACAGATTGTGGCCAATTGTATCAATAGTGCTGGTAATTCCTATTTAGGTAAGATCGAGCAATTGAAAAAAGCGATTAATGATTTTAAAAATGAAGTAAAAGCTAGTACAATTATTACTGAGCAAGTACCTATTCACAATCCTTCAGAGGTTTCTTTTGCCAAGCAGTTGTATTATCAAGTCTCCAACCTACCCCATCCTTACATTCGGGTGACTGATTTCCGAATTCTAGCACAAAGACCTAAGAATATCAAGCTTTTTCATCAAGATTTTCAGTTATTTGGACATTATCCTGTCGTAAAATCTCGCATTAAAAATCATTTACAGGTTAATGGTAAAGAATATCCTTTGGTAATGGATGTTACTTATAAAACGGTTACACGTGAAGTGGTACCTGATGAAGAAATGATTCAAGGATGGCAAGATCATCTACAAGAACTTAATGATATTAAGCAAGAAATATTAGATGCACTTCAACAACCTCGTTACCAAGATGTACCTAAGCATTTGTTTGTTTCTGCTAATATTCAGGAAATTTTAAAAGGACAAACAGATCGTTTGAAAAGTGAAGTAAAAGCTTTAGATATTGAGTTAAGATCTTTGATTCATAAGTATCAGTATGTCTAGTTTTGCAAATGGTTAATAATAACTATTCATTTGTAGCAAACAAATCAATCATCAAGTATGTATACTC
>JAHDFT010000205.1 GCA_020628015.1 Bacteroidota bacterium | reverse complement strand
GTATTAGACTAAATAATAAAGGATATGGTCTAATTTATTTCTGTTCCATCACTTAGTGATGGAAGATAGTTATTCCATTCCACAGGCATAGCACGCTACAAAAAAAATAACATGTCAGATAATACTAAACTAAAAATTCCACTTTGGGTAAACATTGTTCAAGTAATCCTCATACTTATCATGCTAGGTCAAGTCTATATGTATTTCTTTAATCACCAGATGATGGCAGATACTGGAGTAACAGTAGAGGGAACACCAATGTTAAACCTTGTCTATGAAATGGGGGCAAGAACATTCGTAATGGTAATTGCATCTATCTATGTGATTATTACTCAAGACCCCAAACAGTTCCTAGTGGTATTGCTCATGAATATCTTCCGAGAAAGTCAAGAGATGATAATTGACCCTTTATATCCAGTCTTGAATGCACCTGTTTCACCAATAGCTGATTTTTGGATTCATGTTGTGATTGTTGCAATTGAAATTGCGGCATTTGTAGCTGTTTTCAGATTGATAAAGAAATAATAATTAAAAAATATTCGACGAAGTAACAGCTAAACAATTTCTAAATATTAATAATTTAATCATAAAAAATAAAAAATATGAATTTTAACAAAATAATATTCCTTTTTATTTTAGGAATTTTAGCTTTTTCATCTTGCAAAGATGATGAGCCTCCCACTCCAGATCCTAGTATTGTAGTAGAAGTAACTACATTCAATCTTAATTCAGGAGTAGATGCTAACGCTTTTGAGGTAAGAGATACAGAAATAGAACAAGATTTTGCTTCACAACAGCCAGGTTTTTTAAAGCGAATGAGCGGTGTAGATGCTGACGGAAAATATGTAGTAATGGTCTTTTGGGAAACCTTAGAAGATGCTGATGCTTCAATTGCAGCTTTTGGGGCTGACCCTACCGTTGCCGATTATTTTGGAATGATAGATGGAAACACTTTTCTTGCAGAGCGTTTTACGACTTTTGCCGTACCTGATATCAATTTTAATTTAGCCTCCAAAAATGTAATTGAAATTACAACTTTCAATTTAAATACAGATGTGGATACGGATGCATTTGTGGATAGAGATGCTGAAATAGAACAAGACTTTGCATCACAACAACCAGGCTTTATCAGACGAACAAGTGGTGTGGATGAGAATGGTAAATATGCAGTAATAGTTTTTTGGGACACATTAGCTGATGCTGATGCTTCTATAGCTGCTTTTTCAACTGACCCAACAGTAGCCGATTATTTTGCTATGATAGATGCGAATACTTTTAGTGCGGAGCGATTTGAAATTTTTGTGCCACCACTTAATGAAGGTGTCAATATCACAATGAGAAATACTTTGCAAGATCCAGGTGAAGCTGAGGTTACTTATGCCAGCTTATTTGGACAAGCTGACGATGCTTATGATGAGTTTGCAACACTTTCAAATTCTGCCTCAGAATTTCCTACTGCTTTAGCACAAACAGGTACGCCAGCAGGTGATATTAGTGGACTATATGATATAGATTTTACCGAAAATAGTATCAACTTTACTGTACTGCCTGATAATACTAACCCTTTTTGGAGTAATGTTTTTGGGTTATTCCCTGCAGGAAAAGTTGATCGATATTATTTTACATTTTCAAATCCACACAATATTTCTGGTTTCAGTAGCGATAATAGTTCATTAAATATAAGAATTGACTCCGATTCTGTTATTGTTGTTGAGCTTACAGAAGGATATGACCTTCAACCTGGTGTGGCATTTAGTGTAACTTTAAATTAATTAATGAATAAGTAACAGCTAAAAAATAAACCAGCATCTTGTTGTTTAATTTGCAGCTATACTTCGTAAGGCTCCTCGCCGATGTTCTGCATCAGCGAGGAGCCTTTTAACGAAGTATAGTGGCTAATTTGCCTAATCAAAATAAAATTTATTTTTTTTACTGTTACTTAGGCTATTTTGTTTGAATTATTTCTGATTCATCACTACAGATTTGTCCCAATTCTCCCACTACTTTTCAGATAATTCCCTCCTCAACAAAAACTGAACAACCGAATGAGGCAATAACGAATTTAACCAGATCAATCGACGCAACTTAGACCCAGACAAAATGACCGATTTGCCCTTTCTAAATCCATTCCAGACATCTTTGGCGACCTCTTCTTTAGTGGTTGCCACTAATCCTTCAAAGGTTTTCACCTTTTCCATTTTAGCAGCATTCTTAAATGGGGTATTTTTAATCGCAGCAGGACAAACCACAATCACCTGAACTTTTGATTTCAAAGCCTTTAATTCCTCTATAAGACTTTCGCTGTAGTGTTTGACAAAAGATTTGGTAGCAGCATAAGCAGCCATTTTGGGGACAGGTTGGAAAGAAGTATTGGAGCTGATATTAATAATCGTTCCTGCGTTTTTTGCCAACATATCTTTTAAAAATAAGCGGGTCATTTTGAACACATTCATGACATTCAATTGAATCATCGCCACTTCTTTTTCAAAAGCAATATCATTGGCAAAACCATAAGTGCCAAATCCTGCATTATTGATCAATACATCCACATTCCAATTATTGGATTTAACCCAATCATAAACTTTTTGAGCCGACGCTGATTGAGCCAAATCTAGTGTCAGCGTTTCGACTGAAGTATTAAAAAATTCTTTTTGTAGAGCTGTTTTTGCCGTTTCTAATTCCTCTGCTAAAAGGGAAACCCATAAAATGGTATAGCCTCCTCTGGCAAAGTATTTAGAAATTTCAAAACCAATGCCACTTGAACCACCAGTTATTAATACCGTTTTCATATCTTTAAGTTTAAGATTGGGGAGTACTAGAGTTTATTTCGATAAATGATTCTAATCGCCATTTTGTAGTATTAACTCTAGGCATTTTCTTTTAAAAAAGAATCATAAAAAATTAGTCACCATATGAAAAATAATAAAAGTAGATCAATAATTGTAATGATTTCATTGTTATTCATTGGGGTGAATTTGAAGGCGCAATGCATTGTTGATGATGACTGGGATATGGCTTCCCGACTAGGTGATTTATTACATGAAGGAGAATTGAAAAGAATTTATCAAAAAGGACATAGTCTTGTTAAATGACTAATCCTTACAATTAGAGGACAGATATACATATTTACTTAACAAAAGTTAAACTTCCCTAACATCTCTCCTAGAAATATGCTCATTACCCTCCCCAATACAGTTTAAATAAAAGCATTACCCCCAAAACCGCTCTATACCTACCCAATTAAAAAAAGTTAAGTACAATATATAAATAGAATTTTTGTTAGATCATTTACTACATTTGTTTTACTTTAAACCATTACTAAATTACAAGCCATCCCTAAAATTAAAACTATGAAAAAGATAAGCATGGTATTGTTCCTATTTTATTCCTTATGGTCATATGGACAAAGCAAAAAAGAAAACCCAATTCACTTAATTCAATCAGAATTGGGCGTACATTATTTGAATCACGATCCAAAATGCAATTATATCATTGACTTTTATGGAGATAGCTTACGACAAGTACCCAATGCTCCTTTTCTTGAAATTGATGAAAAGATCATAACAGTTACTGAATTTCCATATACAGATCAAGATTTTACCAATAGTGATGATACTAACAAAATGCAAGCACTGTTTCAGCAGATGATGAATAGGGAGCTAAAATACTTTGAAAAAGAAATCTATAAATCGAAATTGAAAGTCAGCGAGGAGTTCTTCAATAATAAAGAAGGAAAACAGTTCTTACTATGGAGCTTTGACATTCCAGAAGCTTTTAGAAAGAAGATCATGCGTAAAAATAAACTCATTACTTCACCAGTTCATAATGCCTATCTATTTTTTGTAAGCAATGAAGTTGTTGTTGGAATTAGTTTATCTACAAACGAAAAAAGCAAGATTGAATCGGACTTAAATTATTTAAAAAATACGGCTGATAGAATAGATGTATTTGGTGGACCAATCAACAAACCTGCTTGGTATTATAAACTACAGGCTATGAATGATAATAGAGAATTTACTTATCAAGATACACTTCATCATTATGAAATCAACATTCCTTATTGGTTCAATGTAACGGAGTCAGGTATAGAAGGCGTTTTTTCTGGAACCTTTCCAGATATTAATAATATTAAAAATGCTATTGCTATTTTTAGCCACAAAAAAGAGGAGTTTAAATCCTTCAAAGATTTCAATGAGCATTATATCACAGGTAATCAGTTTGGTTTACCATCAAAGTCCAATAAAAATATGACCTGGATGGGGCAAAAAGAATTGGAAAAGCCCAAAGCTTGTAATGGACTTTCCTACAAAGTCTATTGTATGTTTGGAGACATGATGTACCATTGTAGGCTCACAACATATGAGACGGCCACAGCCTATATTATCATAAACTTTACAGCTACAGCAGAAACATATGAAGCCAATGCAGAAAAGCTTGAAGAATTTTTAAGCGGATTTGATATTGTGAAATAAGTGTAGGATTTTTGTTGAGTAACGAATAAAAAATAAATTCCCTATATTCAAAATTTAGAAATAAAACATAAAGTATGGAAAAAAAGCAAGCTAAAAATAATAGGAGAAACTTTTTAAAAACTTGTAGTTTATCAACATTTCCATTCTTAATCCCAATTAATGGAATTAATAAAATGGAATCAAATAAAAGAGATACTTACAAAACTACAACTCCTGTCAATTTTATTTCGGATGGATTGGCAATGTCTCCAAATGATTATTTGTTGAAGCTCCAAGAAATTAACCAATCTAAGCCCATAGAAGCCGATTTCTATGGAAATGGAGGTGTATTAACAGCATTGGAAGAAAAATTTGCCAAATTAACAGGAAAAGAAAAGGCTATTTACCTTCCTACTGGCACAATGGCGAATCAATTGGCCATCAAATTACTCAATGGAGATAATACAAAAGCAATTGTCCCTGAAAATGCTCATATTTTCAGAGATGAAGCAGATGCCGCTCAAAGTGTTCATAATAAAAGGTTAGTTCCTGTAGGGAAAGGCAAACCTTTTTTTAATCTAGCTGATTTAAAAAATACAATTGATTATTTATATAGCAATGAAGTGTTCAAAAGTGGACTAGGGACAATTGCTATTGAAAATCCAATCAGGCGAGCAGACGGAACTTTGGTGCCTATTGATGTAATTAGAGAAATAGCTAGTTATTGCAAAGAAAAGGGCTATAAAATGCATCTGGATGGTGCAAGGATTCACATAGCTGCTGCTTATTCCAAAATCTCACTTGCTGAATATGCTTCCTATTTTGATACGGTGTATATTTCGCTTTATAAATATTTGAATGCAACAGGTGGGGCAATACTTTGTGGTGATGCAGCACTTATAGACCAAGTTGCCCATCAAATAAAAATTTTAGGTGGAACTGTTTTTCAAAACTGGTCTAATGCAGCAGTAGCACTTCACTATCTTGAAGGTATTGAAAAAAGATGGGAAGAAATCATTTTGACTTCATCAAAGCTAATTGCAGATTTAAATAATATGAAAGGAATCAGCATCAAGCCTATTACTAATGGTACAAATATTTATAATATGGAAATAGCTGAAAAGATAGACTTGAAAAAGTTAGCTATATATCTGTATAATGAACACAGTATTTGGTTAGGACGGGCAAATGAGGAGGGAATTGTAAAGTTTACCATTAATGAGAGTATATTAACAAGAAGTCTGGAAGATATTTTAATCGCTTGGAAAAAGGGAATAGAAAAAGCAAGCGCATAAATAATATTGAATATATTACTTATGTTATTGCATATAAGCAAGGCTATGAAACAAGAAAAATCAAACAATGGAAATCAAAAAAGTAAACCTAAAAGAAAAGTTCAACACATTCACAGCACATTGGACTCCTAAAATAGTCGGCGAATTGAATCAACAACAGGTCAAAATCGCCAAACTCAAAGGCGAATTTGTCATGCATCATCATGAAAATGAAGATGAATTATTTTTGGTCATCAAAGGAGTCTTGTATATTGAACTACTAGATAAAACACTTGAAATCAAGGAAGGTGAATTTGTGATCATCCCTAAAGGTGTAAAACATAAACCTTATTGCACAGAAGAAGTAGAAGTATTACTTTTTGAACCAGCCTCAACTTTAAACACAGGAAATGAAATTAATGATTTGACCGTAAATCAATTAGAAAAGCTATAAGATATTAAGTTATGCTCCTACAAATAATAGTGAAATTGCTATCACACCTATCATTGACAATATCCTGTATACTACTTTTAAGCTACAATAGCTTTAGCCAAAATTTAAGTGCTGAAGTAATCTCTTACTATGCCTTAATCAATCAAGCAGAATTAGCTATTGAGGATAATCAACGTTTGCTTGGTGATTCCCTTTATAAACAAGCTTTTGAGTCAGCAAAAAAGGCTTTTGCACAAGATTTTTTTCAAGCAGCACAAAATGCTTATCACTTGGATAATGCTGAAAAATGCCTAATCTATTTAAATGAAGCTTTTGGTCGAGGACTCCAACTAGGACAGATCAAAAATAAAACAGAATTGTATCTATATATTCAAGAGAATGGCTTTCGTAAAAAAGACTATACACACAAACGCAAAATATATCTCAAGACACTTGATAGAGATCAGCAAAAAACCATTAATCAACTAATCAAACGAGATCAAAGAGTTAGAAGCGGTAAATACAATCGGATGACTTGGAAAAAGCAGCAGCCCTTAATGAAATCAGCCGACAGTTTGAATTTTATTGTATTGCATGATTTATGCAAAAAGAAAGGATTTCCAGGCTATCATACACTTGGAGAAAATAGAACAGGCAAATACAATATCACCGATGTCGCCCTACTAATGCGGCATATGGATAGTGTACAATTAAGTATATTAGAACCCTTCATCCTAGAAGCCATCTCTACATTTGAATTAGATGTATGGGCATACACCTCTGCTTTAGATTACACCTCCATGTTTAAAACAAGTATTGAAGATCGTAGTGAAGCAGGTTTTCCAATCATGATCGTTCAACAGGTTTATGGCACCATGTCTTATACAAATGATGCTGGGGAGAAACAATTGTTTGCAGTAGAAAATATAAAAAAGTCCAATCAACTTCGTGCTTCATTAGGAATGTGTACGATAGAAGAGGAAGCCAAAAAACGAGGGGTATTGATGCCCGATGAGGGATTTTATAGAAAGGAATTTCGGTAAAAAATTGATAGTTTGAATGGGAAATGCTAATTTGAGACTAGTATAGGTAGTTAAAATCACCATCTCGATACAATACAAATCATCAAAAATGAAACCAGCAACTCAACAATTTTTACAAGATACAGGCGCAAAGGTTCCCATTGTTTGTGGCCCCATGTTCCCTGGCTCCAATCCAGAACTCGTCGCTGCTGCCTCAGACGCAGGAGGATTTGGAGTAGTCCAGCCTGTATCACTCACCTCATTATATGGACATGATTTTCGAGAAGGCTTACAATTGATCAAGCAACTAACAGACAAACCCTTTGGAGTCAATTTTACCATTTTTGGAGGAGCCAATAAGAAGTATCACGAAAAAATGAAAGAGTGGATGGAAATTTCCATTGAAGAAGGGGTGAAATTCTTCCTGACTTCTTTGGGCAAACCAACCGAGATTGTAAAAATTGCCCAACAGCACGATATAAAGGTATATCACGATGTCCCCAATAAAAAGGTAGCACTCGCCATGAGAGATCTAGGCGTAGATGGACTCAATTGCATTAATTGGCGAGGTGGTGGACAAACGGGAATTCAATCTGCCGAGCAATTTATGGAAGAACTTCATGATGTGGGTATTCCATTGATTTGTGCGGGGGGAATTGGGAATACAGCCGATTTCCAAAAAGCCTTAGACATGGGCTATGCAGGCGTACAGATGGGTACTCGTTTTTTAGCGACTCATGAATGTAAGGTGTCGAATGCATATAAACAAGCCATTATCAATTCAAGCGAAGCCGATATTGTCTGGACGAATAAAATTGCGGGCAATAACTCCTCCATGATCAAAACGCCAGATATTATGAAAGGAGGATTACGAACAGGACCTATTATTAGTTATATGTTGACCAAAAAGAAATTGAAAAAGTATGCTCGTATGTATCTAATGATGCGAGGATTGAAAAAATATAGTCAGGCTGCTTTTGATGATAAGGTGCAGTTTTGGCAGGCTGGTAAAGGGGTAGGGCATATTAAGTCGATAGTATCTGTTGCGGATGTGGTGAAGGAGTTTGCAGGGGGACTGGGAATGAATGAAAGTAAAGCATTATGACTATATAAACAATGAATGACTATTTACAAAAAGCCTATATGGAGACAACTTATGCTATTTTTTGCGAGCAAGAAAGTTTCTACCTTAAAATAGACATTTCTAATACGAGGTTTAAGGACTGGTGTACGAAGCAAAAAATTAATTCATGGGCGATCATTACCGCATTTAATCCATATTCCCAAGAACTAACCAAGCAAGAGAATGAGGCTTTGAATGCTCGTTTAAGAGCGCAACTTACTAGAGATGGTTTTGGATTTCATGAAGCCAAAGGCATTCCAAACAATACAGATTGGAATGCAGAGGAAAGCTTTTTTATTCACAATATTACCCTTGAAAAAGCAAAAGAAATCGGAACGTTTTTTCAGCAAAATGCCATTGTCTATGGAATACAAGATGATTCAAAAGAGTTGATATGGTTGGTTTAATTTAGCAAAAGGGGGGAAATAGAATAAGATATAAAGATATAAAAGTATTTTTTTGTAAAAATTAAAGTTATGGTAAATAAAGCTTGCTATATAAACCCATATATAGACTTCGGATTTAAAGAGTTATTTGGAGAATAAGCTAGTAAATAGTAATAGGGTTAAGGGATTTTTTACTACACAACTCATTGTATTTCTACCTAAGATTATATTTACGAATATCATGTATTGTACCTAAATTAGTCAAAATAATTGCTTCATATTTTGATTTATTCTATCTTTAATCTACTACTCATTCAATCATTTTTGAGACTTTTTTCAAAAAAGGTAATTGATTATAACAGGATATAAATATAAATTTGATTATCCAAAATGATGCATCACCATTATTCATCAAATAATGGAACACTCAAAAAACCAATTATTGACCTATGAACCTATTTACCAAATTTTAAACCACGATTTAACATGAAAACAAGAAATTCTTTGTCTAAAAAAATGATTGCCATTACTTGTTTACTATTATTTACATGGATTAACCTATCTTTAGCACAAAACAAATATATATCCAAATCTACACAACAAAAAGCAAACAACAATAATCAAGTAATTATTCCACAATGTCTTCCCCCTAGTTATATT
>JAHDFT010000204.1 GCA_020628015.1 Bacteroidota bacterium | reverse complement strand
CTTATAGTCAGAAGCACAACAATGACTGCTACTGTAGAAACGGTTAAAAATCGCTGGTTCAAATAGTTATGGTGTGTAACTCATCTCTAAGTAATGGATATAGTTTTCCCATTTGACTTTAGTTATAGATAGACATAAGCCAATAGCTGTTCTTAATAGAAAATTCTGTGTTATAACAGCTCTATTATAGAAATGAGTAGATAAAGTAGAATTACATTCGTCGGTATGACATGGTGGTAAGTAAGCAATCTCACTTTAGCACCATTATAGGATAGCGCAAGGACTGCTCTAAATGGATCAGTAAGAAAAGCTTAATTCAAATGTGGAAATGTTGGAAGAAAACGAACATCTTTTGATTTTTTGATTGTTACTATTTTTTTGTTGCACTTACAGGGTGATCAATAAACAAATAAAGAAGATAGTTCCGAAGTAGTCTATTTTTTTCTAAAAACTATTTTTGCCCCAAGCGAAACTGTACATATTTAATTGTATCCGCCCCACTAATATTTAAGCGTTCATAACGTGTAGATACAGATAGTAATGGATTGGCAAAAGGACTATTGTAAAGGTCTCGATAATTTTCAATAATGGTACAGCCTTCTTTTTCAACGACTTCCAAAGTATATTTATAGAGTAAATCACTATCTGTTTTGAGATGTATCACCCCATCAGGCATTAATATTTTTCTATATAGCTCTAAGAATTTTGGAGAGGTTAAGCGTTTATTTTGCTTACTATGTCGATTGTGTGGATCAGGGAAAGGAATCCAGATTTCACTTATTTCGGCTGCACCAAAAAAATGATGAATGAGGTCAATCGTTGTCCGTACAAAAGCTGCATTGGTGAGTTGCTTTTCTTGGATATACCTTGCACCAGTCCATATACGGTTGCCTTTAATATCTACACCAATAATATTGTGATTGGGTAGATGTTCGGCCATGGCCATAGTATATTCCCCATAGCCACAAGCCAACTCTAAAATAATCGGCTGCCCATTTTGAAAAAAATCGGTAGCCCATCGCCCATTATAATTGACCGCTTCTTTTTGATAATTGATTAATTGTGGGTCTGACCAGCTAAAATTCTGGAAGACATGCGGCATTTGGCTGAGGTCGTCAAATTTTGCAAGCTTTCCTTTTCCCATATCTTATACTATTTTTAGACAATGGAGACAGAATAGTTAATTTAATTAATGAATTAAGGTAACTCTGCTAAGATGGTTCGGCCACCTTTTACCTTTTCTCTAAGATTGACATTGACTTTACTACCCAAAGGTAGAAAAATATCCACTCTTGATCCTAATTTAATGAATCCTAGTTCATCTCCTTGCTTCACTTCTTCCCCCTCATCCAGATAATTGGATATTTTTCTTGCCAATTTACCTGCTATTTGTCGAACTAAAATCTCTGTATCGGAAGATTCAATCACACTAGTAAATCGCTCATTTAGCTCAGAAGATTTCGGATGCCAAGCTACCAAGTAATCTCCTGGGTGATATTGTGTATATTTTACCTTTCCACCAATAGGCGTTCGGTTGACATGTACATTTGCTGGTGACATGAAAATTGATACCTGTAGGCGTTTATCCTTGAAATATTCCTTTTCCTCCACCTCTTCAATAACTACAATTCGTCCGTCAGCAGGCGCAAGAATTTTTTTATCATCAAATAAATCAATGACAAATTTAGGATGTCTAAAAAACATCACCATAAAGCCAAAAAAGAAGATCGAAAGCCATAAAATGATAGAAGCAATCATACCATCCCCTAAAAAATAACGATAGCCAAAGTTAAGGGCAATCAATGCGATCCCTAATATCAATAATATTTTATGTCCTTCTTTATGAATAGTATATAAATACATGTGTTATATAGTTTTATTTACATCATTTAACAGAGCCTACAAGGTCTATTTCTATTAAACAGCCTTGCTTTTACTATTGTTGACAAATATATGAAAAATATTTTGAGATAGGTTTATACTTTAATAACATAGCTAGACCTTTTCTTCATTATTCCTTCAATTGTACAAGCTAATCCATCACTAAAAAAATAAAAAAAGCCAGAAACATAGCAATTATGTATCTGGCTCAAAAAAGCAAGCAATTATGTATTATGTCGATCTCACCCAAAATGTTGTAAACGTATATCGGGTTATTTAGTTTTCTTTCTTTTGCTACAAAACATAAAATAAATTAGCTTATAATCAATTTATATTTTGTGTTTTAATTTCATATACTTAATGAACAATGTTGCTGTTTTTCGCATGTTCGGTTCTTTGACGTAAGGCTCATAAAGAGGTTTAATGTAGACTAAGAATAGTGAGTAATAAATGTCTATTGAGGGTATTTAAATTGAAAAAAAATTTGCAAATATGTCTTAGATCGTTTATATTATTTAAGTTTTTTATAGTTAACTCATTCACTCTAAATTTAGCATCTTATCTTTATGGCATACAACAAATAATGTATAATTTCCACTAAATCTTTTCCACTCTCCGATGTATTTTGAAATAATTCAATCACCCTTTATTGACAATTTTCAAGTTTTAGGATTAATAATCGAACACAATAAGTAATGTACAATTTCCACCATTTCATTTCATTTTATCCAAATCAAAAATTAAATAATGCGTCAATCAAACATTACTTGTTTATTATTAACACTATTTTTTATGAGCAATTTCAATCCTTCTTCCAATGCACAAGACAAATATAAAGTGATAGATCAGTGGACGATGGGCCAATGGCATTGTGCTGTGGAAAATGCAACGATTATTCTTCAACCAGCACCAGATTTTGATACTGATGATTTGTATGATGCTCAAAATGACCGTTGGGCATTACCTGCAGAAAGCCAGTATCAAATCACCTTAAATGGTCAAAACTATTCCGATACTTATTGGCTGAGTGGCACCACACTTAAACTAAATAATTATGCGACTTTTGAATTGTTGGGACTAGATGAAAATAATCTATATATGCAGGATGCTTTTGCCGCTCAACCTACTGTTTTTCATTTTAAAAAAGTTGGAGGCAATAATGCTTCAATGAATACTGCTACAAATCAGCATCACTCTTTTAACCATGTCGGTCAAATCCGTTTAGCTCCTTCAAGTAGTGCCAATCGACAATATAAAAAAGATGATCCTACAGTAATTGCTAGTCAAAATGGTTTGGATTTAACGGAGGGTCATTTTCAAAGACAATTGGTTTTAACCGAGTTTGTTTTGGCTGCTAATTTGGACCCTAATGATCTTAATATCGAGCGTAATCGCCTTATTCAATATTTCAAAACCAATCCACAGGGAACTTTGCAGAATATTCAGGCTGGCGAAAGTAATATGCAACAATTTCATCAGCTTCAAGACCCAACACAAATTGGTTTGGCACGTGCTAGTATTATTGCGAGTATTTTGGCACAGCCTCATTTAGAGGGAGCTAAACAAAATACTGCTTTAATTCAAAAATACAATCCCGTTTTGGCTTTTGATGCCAATAATAATATTGCTTTATTGGAAAGAGATTTGGATGCGCTTGTGAAGATTGCGGTATTTGAAAATCAGTTAAAAGATCCTAAATTCAATATGCCTACTCATGAAGTACAACAATTCAAACAAAGTTCTATTCAAAATTACCCCAATCTATCTCTAGCAGAAAAGCAGTATATGGCTACGCTTGATATTGTTTACACAATAATGGCTAATGAATGGAATAAACTGGGCAATAGTCAAAAACAACAGTTTGCTCAACAAATGGTTGGTTCTAATGTGGTAGCAACTAATACAACTACTGGGAATAGTGGAAATTTTCAACAGGCACAGGCTAAATTGAATCAGTTATTAGGTATGCCTGCAGGAGGAAGTACAAATGGCAATAATGGCAAAATGGATTGGAATACTTATAATGCCATGAGTCGAATGTCTCTTCAAAATCATGTCAATACAATGAATACTTTAGAAAGTTGGGGAGGGACAGGGACTTATTGGAAGGTAACCAATTATTAACCTTCTCAACTGATACACTTAAAAAGTAACAACTAAATTATTTTTATAGTTGTTTTAAGCTATTTCTAATTAGAAATCAGTCAATTACAATATACCTGTATAGCTTCTATACCTTTATTTCTGGTAGAAGTTATACAGGTTATTTTATTTTTAGAACTTACGCTATCCATTTTATTAAAATTTACATTCTTGATTTATTCGCTTTATTTTTCAATCTATTTATATGAAAGTTATTACCTTTAATGTCAAATAAAATGTAGGGAAAACGATAAGTGATAGAATATAAACATCAGTTAAACACCTATTTCTTTTAGTTACACACTTATTTTCTACTAAAGCATTACATTTTTCAACATGCTTAATAAGTTAACTGTTAATGGGTATGTGATAAGTTTGTATTTGTTTTCAATCCTTATTTAACAAAATTCGTACATTTTTTTATCAAAGTGGTAACAGATTTGAATTAAATTAGATAAAATAATGACGCAAAGATACACAGAAGACGAACAAGATCTTTTAAATATTCTTCATGCTGATCCCAATAGTTTGGAGCTGAATAAGTATTATAAAAAGTATCGTCCAGCTTTTGAACAGTTCATCAGTCGATACTTTATTAATGCTAATAACAACCAAGCTTATGAAATATATCCAGAGGCATTTCATATTATGTATATCAATATTCGGAAAGGTAAACTTAAGGCTCCTTTAAAAAGTACCTTACAGACTTACCTTTTTGGAATTGGAAAAAATTTATATCACAAACGATTCTTAGGAAAAAATATTACCATTACATCAGACTCCGAAGATTGGAAAGAAATTCCTGATTGTAGTGACTTAATAGAAGAACAAACTCGTAATGAGGAGCATAAGGATTTAGTGAAGCAATTATTAAGTCAAATTAGTAAAAGTTGTCAGGAATTGTTAACACTCATTTATCTAAAAGGCTATGCTAATGATGCTGTAGCCGAAGAAATGAATATACCAACCGAGGGAGCTGTTAGAAAACGGAAATTTATCTGTCTAAAAAAACTTAGGGACTTACTTTCCAAATAAACCTATTATTGCTCTATTTATTGTACCAAAACAAAATGTGTGACATTCTACTTCAAGAGTTGGATTTTGAATCAGGAATAGCTAAAACTCAAATTCAGCATTTGATTTTAAATATTTGAAGAGACCTACAGATCAACGAAACAGAACATTCAAGACAAGTATCTCAATTACCAATCTTTACTAGCTTAACTATAAGCTTATTAATGTATGATAATCTATTATTAATGCTATTTATTTTGTAGTGACCATTAAAAATAAAACAATGAAAGCCATAGAAATATCTAATATCATCGCTTTTTTGCGTGGTGAATTACCCGAAAAAAAGCAAAAACAAATACAGCAAAAAATAGAACAAGATGCTCATTATGCCCAAGTAGTAGGAGAATATCGAAAGATAATAGATGGATTTAACTATATAAAAGATGAGCAACAACAGTTGTATGCCTTTAAAACAATGGAAATTGATTTATTGGAAACAGGTGAAACAAAAGAAATCCTAGAAGTTGAGTTGATTGAGGATTACCTTAATGGCTTCTTAAATGAACCTGCTTTAACTTGGTTTGAAAAACGCATGACCAATGAACCCACTTTCAAAGCAAAGGTAGCAGATTATAAAACTTTGTTTAGTGGCTTGGAAAAAGCAAAAGAAGAGCAAACTTTAGCAACATTTGAAGCTTTGGAACAAGCAATACAAAAAGAAACAACATCAAAGGCATCGGTATCCACTCCCCAAACACCAATAATTCAAGAGCCGTCATCTGTTAAGGTTAGGTCGTTGGGTTCTTGGGTAAAATGGGCTGCGGCTGTTGCTGTTGGGGTGTTTTTCTTGGCTTATTCTGGTATACAGATTGCTAATCATGGGAATCAAATTTATGCGGATGCTGGTATTGATCTAAGTGATACTTATCTTGCTCCATCTGATAATATGTCTCCATCAGATATTAATGATAATCTTGAAAAAATGAAAACTTTAGCTATATCTATTGATAAACAAATCGAGGCTAAAAATTACCAAAAAGCCTTAGTAGAAGTTGAGCAATATGATGATTTACTCAATAAAAGTCAACATCCAATAACAGAAAAAGAAGTACAAGAATTAAATAGTAAACTTAATATCAATAAAATTATACTATACGAGCAACTAGGTAAGAAAACACAGCTTAATGAAGAACTTAAAACATTGAATAATAAAGCATTGGCAAAAAAAATCACTAGCCCTTGGCGTACTATTGCTAGATTATTAGGAATTTAAACAATAGTAAAAATGAATTAACTTATTTTCACTATTGCTTATACTACAAATAAAACTAACTAGCTACTTTTCGTTTATTATACCATATCAAACTCAAAAAAAGAAGGCTTAACCCTCCCAGCAAAAATGGGACAAAAGACGGTATAGTACTTCTACTT
Organism: Bacteroidota bacterium; assembly: GCA_020628015.1. Classification (GTDB taxonomy): domain Bacteria; phylum Bacteroidota; class Bacteroidia; order Chitinophagales; family UBA2359; genus JAHDFT01. The sequence continues at coordinate 2,909 of JAHDFT010000204.1, read as the reverse complement.
TTAATAGCAATAATTGTATCATCACCTGTCAGTTTAAATGCTGCCCAATGCCTAGGAATAAGATTAGGATTTTGCGTCAAAACAGTCCGTTTTGCTTCTCTTAGTGCTTCTGTCTTAGGCAATCCTCTAGCAAGTTTTTTGTGGAAATGCTTCATTAATGTTAAAGTTTCCTTATCATTTGTTTCCCAATAAGTATCCATTACAGTTGCTGCACCAGCTTGGTAAAATGCTCGTCCCAAACTTTTAATTCCTTCGCCCTGTTGTAATTTTCCAATTCCAGTTTCACAAGCTGTCAAAATAACTAATATAGACTGTAAATCAAGTCCCCATAATTCATTTGTAAACAGCGATTCATCATAGAACTCCAAGTGAGCTAAATTTTGTCCTTTCGCTTTAGCATGTGTAACCAACTCTAAAATTTGACCTTGATTGTATACTTGTTTAAATTTTTCCTTTATAGCAGCCGAATCTATAAATAGCTGTTTTTTAGACCAATTTGCAGCATAAGCCTTTACACTTTTTACACTATGTGCTAGTATAGATAATTTTTTTTCCTCTGATCTTTGAAAGTCTGTTAATGCAAAAGCAATATAATCATATGGTATTTCTTTTTCTGCCTGTTGACTGGCCTGGTTTCTCATAGCTACAAACACCGTAGACAAATCATACACAAATTCATATTTTTTAATCAAATAATCATATTTACTATAGTCTTCTGGTTGTTGATTATATCTTTTTGTCAAGGCTTCAAAAGGAATAAAACCAATTTCCATATCTGGGATAATCCGTATTTTTTGAGGATTTTTAGTAAAATTCATTTCTTTTTCTATTGGTAGAAATAGTTGTTGATATAATTGGTGAGACGTTCGGGCATACATAGTATCTATTTTCTGACTAATAGATCGCTCTAATTGATGTCTTAGACTGTCAAGGCGTTCTTTTTGTGGTAAAGGAATAACTTTAGATTCGCCCTCTCCAACAACAATAACATAAACCGACTCTCCTGTTACCATATATTGTAGGAGTACTTCGTCCGAATTAGTGATATAGGATTGCAAAGTTTTAATAGAGGGAATATCAGGATTTATCAATTGTTGATAAGCTGGGTTATTCTTTTCAAACTGAGCTTGCATTATTTTGATAGAATCATCTATAATTTTAATATTCGCTAATAAATCATCTCGTTGGCTTCTATCTTTTACCTTTGATAAAACATCCTTTTTTTTCATAGATTCCGCTTGTAGTATATTGAACTCCTTAATCGACTTTTCATTGACTCCCATAGACACCAATACACTAGATTGATTTAAATGCTCTACTAAAAATGCATTTTTACTCTTTTCCATCACATACAATATACTATCCTTAAATGCTGGATCTTCTGCCAAAAACTCATAATATAATTGTACTGCTATTTCATAAAGATCATGTGTATCCCTAATTAATTGACTTTTATCAACTGGGGCTGTCAAATAGATTTTTAGACTATCAATACATTTTATACTGCTAATTGCTTGATGTAGTAATGCTTTTCTTGTTGGTATATTAGAAGCTAAATCATTGTTATTAATTCGTTTTTGATAAAAAATGACCAATAATTCATTTAACTCCTTAAAAATATCCGCACTATCATTAAAAAGTGGCAGTTTACTTTTTACCTCATTCCATTTTTGCATAGCCATTTCATAATACGCCAATGCTGCCTCATCTTCCCCTTTTTCTAAAAGCAATTTAACTGCTTTAAAAAGATGACTAATAAAAAAAACGTGTTCATCTAAGCCTGTTTGCTCATAAATACCAAAAGCTTCATTAATTTCTTTTTTTCCCAATGCAATATCATTATTACCAATATAATTTAATCCTTTTAAAAATAAAAATCTTTCAAAAAAAGGATCACCCTTTTCAAAATAAGTGGCAGCACTATCCAATAAGCTTTTATTCTCTTCAAAAAGCCCTTGCTCAATGGTTAATTCAATTAATGTATTATAGGAAATTCTTTTCCTATTTAAAACAGAAGAATTTAGATTAACCTCTGCTGCTTTTTTATAATATTCCTCAGCCGCTTCTTTCTTGTTCATTGCCCCATAATAACTCGCAAAATGTTTGTAGAGCATCCCGTCCTTCCCTTCTTTTTTATCTAACTTTTCTAAAAAACGTTCAGAGTGTTTTAGTTCGATATAGGCTTGTTGATAATCCCCTAATTTCAAATAAACGACTCCCAAATACATATAAGCAGACACCAATGTACTATACTCTACTTGTTTGATGGTATCTCGTTTCTGTATATTTTCAATCAAAGGTTCTACAATACTTCGTATAGCGACTTCATCACCTATGAGATTGTAATAATCTATTGCATGTAGATTAAATTGTTGTATCCGTTTATCCAATAAAGCATTATCTGCCTCATCAAATAACTCATCTTGATTTAATCGAGCAATTAAATTTGTTCCTTTATCTAAAAAATACTGATAATTTCCTATCGAATTATTATGAGACACACAAGTACATGCCCAGTTGATGTAGCCCAACTGTCGAAGCGGCTCATTATTCGCTTCAGCTGCATCAATCAAATTTTCTAAATGTATCTTTGCAGAATCTATATTTGTGTAACAATGTTTCCTCATATAGCTATATTCCTGCTTACGATACTCAATATAACCTTCATCATCTTTATCTGCTAAACACTCAATATTAAAATGATAAAATACCAATAGGCCAAGCATACCTATACATACATAAGAATTTAATCTCATTACATAGTTATTTTGCTTAGTAGCGGTCGGCTCACTTAAAGATTAAACCACTTACTAATAAATCAGGAAAAGATGGAATGGAATCAACATTGTTGCATTTACAAGTTCCATAACTTACTTAGGGCGGGAGATTTTTGTATTAGGAAAAGAGAT
>JAHDFT010000203.1 GCA_020628015.1 Bacteroidota bacterium | reverse complement strand
GTTTTTTGTTCATTGCTGATTTATATATGCTTGATGGAAGCCTTTTTATAGTAAAATCCAGTAATTATTGCCTTTCTTCTCCCTAATTTTTATCAATAAACAAATAATGGGGATTCAAGATGATACTACTATATTTTTGATTAACGCTTATTTTAATGTCATTGATCTTCTGCTGGACTTTTATTTTTTCAAGTTGTACGATTTCCCCATTTTCATCTAAAAAGCCTATTTCTACCTCCTCATTCAAGGTCTCATCAGGGATGATTTCCCCATTTTGGTATTTATTGATGGTGAATGTCATGTTTACTACCTCTTTTCCGTCATCATTTTTAGTATATTCGAGTTGGTCTATACTATTCTCATAATAAGTAATCGTTTCAAAGAAATCTTTAATCAGATAATGATACTGAGGATCAATTTCTGCTTTGAGCAATTGTATTAGATCTAGTGATGTTGGATAAACGCCTTTTTTATCCTTATATTTTAATAAAAACGTTTTTAAAATAGCATTCACCTTTTCTTCTCCCACATAATAAGCCAATGCATGAAAAGCAGTAGCCCCTTTTCCATAAGCGATGTATTGTTGTTCTGATTTCACCCGAAATAAGGGATTTTCTTCTTGTCTTTCCTTTGTTCGACCATTTAAATACCGCTCCCGTTGTAATCTTAGAAAATTAAGCGCAACTCTTTTTCCCAAAACCTCTTGATAGATTTTCAGACTAATGTATTCTGTAATACTCTCGGTCAACATTTTGGCTCCGAGTGCATCCGCAGGGATTAAATCATTACCAAACCATTGATGGGTTAATTCATGTGCCATGACATAAAAGGGTAAATCTATTTTACCTTGCATGGCTTCCGAATTAATGATAAAGAGTACTTCAGAAGTCGGTATATTATTAGCCATAAGTGTTGCTGTATAGGCTTCTTCGGTGTGTGGGTATTCTATAATACGAATTTGATCGAAAGGATACGCAGTGAAATATTTGGTATTGTAATCTATCGCTGCGATTATTCCCTCAATCATTTTTTCTAACTGTGTATGGTGATTTGGATGATGATAAAGTTCTATTGTTATTCCTTTATACTTTTTACTCACCTTATTATAAGCAGCAGACTGAAAAGAAAAGTTAAACTTAACCTTATTGGAGGTTTTATAATGAAAATGATTCCTTCCTTGTTCCTCCTTCTTTTGAGCAATTAAATTTCCTGGTGCAAGCGCAATTTGCTTGGCAGAAGTACTGATTTTTGTTTCAATATGAGATAAATCGGAATGAAGATAATTATCCCTCCGAGCTGTAGAGTCACTAGGTTCTTTAATTACATCATCATAGGAGTAGCCCAAAGTTGGTAAAATATCCTGCTTCAAATAAGTCCCATTATTGATAATCCCTGAATTGCGTAAGAATAAGTCATTTTCCTTGTTTTGAATATCAAATTGAATTGTCATGGATTCATTGGGCATTAAGGGTTTATTCAATTGATAGGCGGTACATTGCATAACCGTATCTTTTTGAAGTATCCGATGTTTTGCCTTAATTTGAGTATTCGTCATTTCATCAAAACCTGTTTTAATGACCAAAGTATCTATTGGAACAGCCCTATCATTCTTTAAAGTATAAATAACCTTTGCTTCAAAGCGATTTTGCTCAGGAAATAAGGCTATATCCAAATCAATGGAATCAATTTTAGGCTGAGGTGTTTGGGCATATACCTCAAAATTCTTTTTGAAATCTTCTAGTACGGTATTTTTAGTTTGGTTAACTGCGGCAAATGTTTGTGCTTCTTCTTTATAGATATTGAATCCTAGTAATAAAAAGCAGCCTATTAAAGTCATTAAGGCAATCCCAGCCATTTTGCCCATCCGACCTTTCGCAATTGTCAAGCGTTCTTTCCAAGTATTGACCACTCCCCTATTCCATAATAAATAAGTAATGACTCCCAATATACCTGCAAATGCCGACCAATAGCCTTTAAGTAAAAAATGCCCTGCTAATTGTTGTCCATAAGCGTTTAAATCACTATAGGATAAGTTTGGATAAGTATTGAATTTTAATAATTGAGAATGTAAACCTATTTGCTCGAATCCATCAATGCCTAACCAAGTTAAAATCAATAGAAAAAGTCCTAAGAATAGATTATTACTGAGGGTATGGACAAATACAGCATAGATTGCCCAAATCAACAACATAGGAAAGGTGATAATAAAGAGTTGAAAAAGATATTGCGGAATTTCAAAATGGAAATAGCCATTGTAAATCTGTATCACGATTCCACAAACAAGCATAATAGTTAAAAGGACGATTTGCATCATACCTATAGCTAGTACTTTTGAGCCTACTAAAGCCCAATTACTAATAGTCGTTGTATCAATCAATTGATTCATTCGCCTATTTTTGGCTCGATGTACTAGCATTCCGCTATAGAGAAAAGTCGCCAAAATCAATATAAGGGAATAGAAAAATAGTGGTGTAGAAATAATGATTCGGGTGACAGGAAGTAGGGTGAATTCCCCTGTATTGGTCATTTTTAGTAGTACAAAAACAAGTGCCAATAGACCAAATAAGGCAAAAACAATAAATAACCAGCTCTTGATAATGTACTTAAAATCGAAAATGCTTAGGTTGAGGAGCGAATGGAATTGACCAGACAATGAATGATCAAAATCAACACTTGATACTTTTGTTACCTTAGTACTAGCATCCTGTTTCCCTGCTTGTTTATTTTTACTAGAAAGAAAAGACCACCAATTACCAAAGGGGGATTCATGTAATAACTCAAATTTATGATAAAAGCCCCAGAAAATAAGCCCTGTAATCAAACCCCAAAGTAATCTATTGTATAAAACAATGCCGCCTATAGGAATATATTGAGTATTAATCTCTGCCATTGTCCAACGTTTGGTTTCCAATGCGCTGGCATTTTGCCCAAATGGATCTAGTAAAGCTACTAGGAATGGATTGCCTGTAAAGACGTTTTCTATAATGATTTGGAAGAGGAAAAGTAGTAAAATGGTAATAAATCCTGCATAGATATTGCGAGACATCCCCAATACAACAAAGACTAAAATGCTGAAAAAGAGGAGATTGGGAATGGTAAAAACACCATAAGCAGATAAATAACCCCAAATATTAAAGGTTCCTATTTTAGGGTTTTCTGTACCCAATATCCATTCTCCTAATATTAAAGCCAAGCCAATAGATAGACTTATGCCGATGACCAATAATAAGGCACTCCCCAATTTGCCAAATAAATAGGCTCCTTTGGGAATGGGGAAAGAATAGGTGATGGAAAATATACGGCTTTTGTAATCTCGATGGAGACTGTGACCGACAATGACGGGAATGAGGAATAATAAGAATTTGGTGAAGTATTGAAAGATAAAATTGATTTCGTGGGGGGAATTGAGTAAACGAATATTCGCAGCATTTGCTGTGGTTGGGCCATCAAAATAACCTCCTGTTCCGAGTATCATAATAAAAGCCAATCCAAAAAAAACGATTAAAAAAAGATAAGGAAGGGGGGATTTAAACCAATATTTCAGTTCATAATTGAATATCGAATGCCACATTATATTTAGATTTTATGATACAATTAAAAAAACCAACAACCTTGTGAAATCTTTCACAGATTATTATTCAAAATTGCAAAATAGTAATCCTCTAATGTGGGCTTGACTGTAGTAAAAGAATCACCAGGCTTTTCATCTGCCAAAACACGAATGCTTATGGAATTGTCCTCATTAAAACCGCTTGATAAGACGCTGTATTGCGCTTCCATTTTTTCTAAATCCTCCTTGGAAATTTGTTTCATCCATATTTTTCCTGCTAAAGTTTGAATGGCTTTTGAAGGCGTATTTTTAGTTAATATGGCTCCCTTGTTAATGATTGCCATTTCACTACAAAGATCCTTGACATCCTCAACCAAATGCGTTGAAAAAATCACAATATTATTGCTTCCAATTTCTCGGAGTACATTCAAAAAACGGTTGCGTTCTGCTGGATCGAGTCCAGCGGTGGGTTCATCTACGATAATGACTTGTGGATTATTGAGTAATAATTGAGCGATGCCAAATCGCTGCCGCATCCCTCCCGAATAGGTACTAACTCGTTTGTGTCTGACATCGTATAGATTGGTGAGCTGTAATGTTTCTGCTACAATTTTATTGCGGTCTTTCTTTGATTTTATGCCTTTTAATATCGCAAAATAGTGAAGTAATTTTTCTGCCGAATCTTTCGCATAAACGCCAAATTCTTGTGGGAGATAACCCAATGATTGTCTAAATTTCATTTTATTTTGGAAAATATTCATATCATTGAAATGAATCGAGCCTGCATCAGGCATTTGTAAAGTTGCAATGGTTCTCATGAGTGAGGACTTCCCTGCCCCATTTGCGCCTAGTAAACCAAACATTCCCGTCCTTATTTCCAAATTCAAATCATTGATGGCTTTTACCCCATTCTTGTAGGTTTTAGATAGCTGTTCTATGCGTAGCGTCATTTTATTTTTTAATGTTGAGTGTGTGAAAATTTTAATGCTGTTATTAGGAACGAGTGAAAAATAAGTTTACAATTTTGATTAGGGAAATTTGACCCTAGACGAGGCAAAAAATGTAGACAATGCAGTGCATCGGCGAGGCTTTTTAACGAAGTATAGGGTCAAATTTATCAATCAAAATGATACAATTATTTTTTACTGTTCCCTTATCACTAATGGGGTGAAAGTAGATTATTTTCACCCCATTATCGTCAGCTTGTAGTAATAACTCAATTCAGTATAGAAAAAATTCCTTGAGTAATTCAAATATTTTTCACATATATGTAAGCTACGCAATAAAATCAGTTACTTAGGTCAAGTCGTTTCCTTTTCTATAGCAGCAATAAAACGCTCCATTCGTCCCACCAAATCTTCAGGATCGGGTCTAAAAATATAATGCGTACACTCCTCCATCACTTCTATTATCGCTTCTGGAAATCTGATTTTTATTTTTTCCAATGCTTCTGGTGGTATCAAACTTTGTTTTCCTCCTACAAAAATCAATATTTTACAATTCAAGCTACTTAAATCCTCTACTAGGGGGGTAAACACGCCATCTCTCACGATTCCATCTATAAATAAGTCATTAATAACAAACGGGCTAGGAGCAGCTTTCACCCTTGCTTTCCATTCATCATTATAAGCAGGATAAAAAGGTGGATAATCACCCAACATAATGCCTTTTATTTGACCAACATGTTGACTGGCTGCTCTAATTCCAATCGAAGAACCTAGAGAAAAGCCGAATAGATAAAAGGCTTCTAATTTGAAATGATTAATAACTGCTGAAATATCAGAGGCTTGATCGTCTAAGGTATAACCTTCGACAGGGGAATCACTCTGTCCTCTTCCTCTGAGGCTCATAATGATGTGGTAACGATTTAATTTGCCTGCCAATCCCCATTCTGTCTTTTCAGCAGGACTAACAGCTCCTGGAACTATAATAATGGGAATTTCTTGGTCATTTTCATTGAATTGGAGACAATGGATTTTGACACCTTTGTTTTCGATGAATAGTTCTTTTTTCATGAGTCATGGCGTTTTAATAAGGTTAATTGTTACTATTCAAAGATAGAAAAAAACAAATTAGGATTAAAACAATTCCAAATATTCCTCCATAAAACTGAAAAGCCTGTTCAAATTCATAACCTACATAAATTACCCCTAATTGATACAAGATCATTGCTATAATCGACAAAATGGGCAGTGGACTTGTTTTAGGTATCCTTCTTAATAAGGAAATATTCAATAAACCTATGACAATAAAGGAGGCACCCATCATAAAACTAACGACTCCCCAAGTATTCCATAGGGCTTGTTTTTCTCCTAAAATAAGAAATTCTGTTCCTTGTAGAAAGGTTTGGATTTGAGGAGCTACTAATTCGGCAAAATGGACGAAGGTGTGTAGCCCACCAATAAAGATGGGAAAGATACAGCCTACGATGATGAAGAGTATGCGTGCGATTTTAGTTTTATTCATGACTTCTTTTGTTAAAACTTCCTAAAAGTCAAACTAATACGAGACTCCTGATTGTGCAGAGCTTTAGGAATTTTATGTCGGAATTTTTGCTGCGTATCTCCGTACATGGTAATGATGCAACCGTGTAACGTAGCGATTTTAATGTTTTTGTAAATCGCATCATTCTCTGCATTTTTGAGCTTTTTGGCAGAAAATCGCAACTCTCGAAAATGATCCTCTTGCTCACATAAACTAAGAATCGCAATCCCTGCATCAGGTTTCATATTGACCTGACAATCACTATGAGCAGCAATATAATCATTCCCATCTGCATACCAATTCGCAATGATCTGATTGTATTGATCACCTTCCTCATTTTCATTCATAAAATCTAGGAATTTTTGAAATTCGGTGGGTAAAGTCAAGTCTTTGTACATTTGTTTGCCCGAATACATATGACTCCTTTTAGAACTAGCATCCCAGACAGGCGTATTTAAATAACTGCGATGCCAACGAGAAGAAGGATATTCCTCCCCAAATACGACGACTTTACCTCGATCTGCTGGATGCAACTCAAATAAAGTCCAGTAATCTTCATAGGCTTGGGCTTGAAGCTCTTCAGACAGCCATTCTATGGTTAGCCAAGCAGATTTGCTTTCTGTAAGGTCTATTCTTTGAAAAGCTTCTTCCCTAGAGGGAATGATGCATAATGTATCTGCTTCTCTTGCTGCCTTTTGAGCAAAAGAAGAAAGGCTTAATGGTTTGTTTCGGTTTAATTTTATCATATTTATAAAGATTATTTTTAGAGTTTTGGCAATCAAAAATACAAATTTATTAGCAAAAAAACAAAATAAACACCCTATTGCTTAAAACTTAAAATGCGTTTTAATTTGCATCGCTACTTCCGTTGCGCTAAGATGGGTATTGTCAATTTTCAGTATTGCTAAATCTGTCAAATCCCCTGCTTGGGTATTTAATCTATAATTGGCATCGCTTTCTAATAAATTCTTTTCTGATATGGCTATATTTCGCTTAGAGGCTTTGGCTGTTAACCTATCTGGCATAAGATTACGCTTCAAACGCTCACTTTGTGGAGCCATTAATTCGACAAAATGAATCTTCCAGTCTTTTTCCTTAAAAATGCTTATAATTTGGTCAACATAATTGCAGTCACCCTCTTGATCAATCGCCCAGACAAAGGTAAAAATTAGCCCTTTTAAATCACTAGCTGCTGCCTCTTGAAAAATAGCAAATCGGATGGTTTTATCTAATGGACGAAAATTAGGATGCCCAAAATCAAAAAAATGTCGCACCAGCTCGATGGACATGTGATTGTGGAATAATTTGAAGTCTGTAATTTTGGCTAAAGCCTTACCAACGGTCATTTTCCCAACTGCTGGTGGTCCGAAGATTAAAATAAAATTCATGATGGGATAGGATTTGCGTGGTTTTGGGGTCTTAACGATACTTGTAAGAGATTAGTTTCCTTTGAACTAATATAGCGTAATATTACTCACCTTACTAATTCCCAATAGGCAAAGCAAAGCTAAAAGAACTCCCTGCTCCTACTTTGGAATCCAACGTAATGGTAGAATTGTATTTTTCAATAATTGTCTTACAAGTGGCCAGACCGATACCAGAACCCTCAATATGGTGATACTCAGGCAATCGTTTAAAAGGCTCAAAAATTTCTTCCTGTTTTTCTGGTGGAATACCTAAGCCATTATCATTGATATTAAACTCAATTACCTCTCGTTTTGGACTTAAAACAATATCTACTTTAGGACTCACCTCCTGTCTACGATATTTTATAGAATTAGAAATAAAATTTTGAAACAATAAAATAAAATCAGAACGATGTCCATGTACCACTTCATCTGTAATATTATGATTAATAATCACCTGCCCTTCTCTAATACATTCAAATAAATTCAACTGCACCACTTCTAGTAAATCCTTAACTGGTACATTCGTTTTTAGCGTATTATTTTGCTTGGCTTTTGCAAAAGCCAATAAGTCGGTGGTTAGCGTATTAACTTGTTTGGCACCTTTAATAATAAAATCGAGATATTCCGTATTATAGTCTGCATTATTTTTGTCCAAATCCCTTTTCAATAAATAACCAAAACTAGCAATACTACGCAATGGTGATGCAATATCATGGCTCACCATATGAGCAAAATTCTCCAAATTCTCATTGGCACTTTCCAATTGTGATTGATAGGATTTGATTTCCGTCAAATCCTCGGTAAAAACCAATGCCCCGTCAATTTCCTCTCCTTTATAAGAAGGTAAATAATTAACTCTCAAAAACCTTCTTGCTTTATTAAAGTTAAAAAAGCCTTCTGTAATAATTTTTTCTCCTAGAAATACCCGATCATAAAGAGGTTTCAATTTGTTGAAAACATTAGCACCAATAATATCTATTATAGGACTTCCCTCAATTTCATATTGCTTCAAACCTGTCCATTCTTCATATTTATGATTGTTGAAAACATAACAATAATCTCTATTTACTTTAGCAACCGAGCCAGGAAAAGCATTAGTCAGGTTTAATAAATCTCTATTTTTATTTTTAATTACCTTGTTTGTCACACTCAATCTAAAATTATCCTTATTCAATTGATCATTTAATCCGTCTATTTCCTTAATGATCTGATCAGTAGTATTTGGATTGGCTTGGATTGTTCCTCCTTGTTTAACAATCACATCGACTACAGATTTTCGTAAGGAAAGAAAAGAGACAACCTGTTTACTCAAAATCTCTAACATTTCCTTTTGTGCATCGTTGATGGCTCTGGGTTTGGTATCAGTAACACAAAATGCCCCTAATTTATTATTAGCAGCATCAATCAAGGGAAAACCAGCATAAAAAGCCACTCGATTCTCTCCTTTTGTTACATCCAAAGACTTGGTTCGCTCATCTGTTTGTGTATCATTGATCACTAAAATCTCATCCTTTTTTATGGTATGTTGACATATAGAATCCTCTTTATTCATTGTCTCAAATTGAGATCCATACTGACTAATAATGTATTGGCTTTTATCGCCAATAATACTAATATAAGCTACAGGAGTCTCACATATTTTAGAGGCTAATAATAAAGTTTGTTCAAAAAATGGTTCTGGCGAGTAAGCTTGCTTCAATAAACCATATTGTTGGAGTAATTGATCACGATTTGAGGTTGTCATAAAAATAAGGCTATAAATGAATTATGAATAAGCTTTAATATTAGCCACATAAAAAACATATCATTTATACAGTATATAGAAAAGCTTATTTTTCACAGTACTAAGAAGTGTTAAATCTATGAATGACAAAAATCATGCTAGTTGTCATCAACTTTATTTCCCGAAACAAAAAAAGACGCAGCCCTCCTCCC
>JAHDFT010000202.1:3886-9440 GCA_020628015.1 Bacteroidota bacterium | reverse complement strand
TGGACTTTATTTTCAATTCATTACTATTGGAATAAAATAAAACCAATGGCTCGAAGAAGAAATAATATCAATTGCACTTTTTGTGGCAAAACAAAGGATGAAACCCTAATCTTAATCGCTGGGTTGGAAGGACATATTTGTGAAGCTTGTGTAGAGCAAGCCCAACAAATTATTGAAGAAGAGCTATATCACAAGGAGAAAAATTTTAAATTTTCCTTGTCGAAGATGATCAAGCCTTTAGCCATTAAGGAGTTTTTGGATCAATATGTAATTGGACAGGATGAGGCTAAAAAAGTCTTGTCTGTGGCTGTATATAATCATTATAAGCGTTTGAATCAAACTGTTGGTTCAGACGATGTAGAGATTGAGAAATCAAATATTTTGATGGTCGGGAATACAGGAACAGGTAAAACATTATTGGCACGTACCATCGCCCGTTTTCTGAACGTTCCATTTACCATCGTTGATGCAACTGTTTTCACCGAAGCAGGTTATGTAGGGGAAGATGTCGAAAGTATTTTGAGTCGCTTGCTTCAAGTATGTAATTATGATGTAGAGGCAGCCGAGAAAGGCATTATCTATATTGATGAGATTGATAAAATTGCTCGTAAACAAGACAATCCTTCTATTACCAGAGATGTTTCTGGTGAAGGGGTACAGCAATCACTATTAAAATTACTAGAAGGTTCTGAAGTGCATGTCCCCCCACAAGGCGGACGAAAGCATCCAGAGCAAAAGATGGTGAAGATCAATACACAAAATATTCTATTCCTTTGTGGAGGAGCTTTTGCGGGAATTGAGAAAATCATCGCTCGTAGGGTACGAACAAATACGATAGGTTTTAATGCAGAATCTCTGGTGGGAACTTCAGAGGCAGATAGTTTATTGCGTTATGTCAGTCCACAAGATATTCGTGCTTTTGGCTTGATTCCTGAATTAGTAGGTCGAGTTCCTGCGGTCAGTTATTTAGAACCGCTAGACAAGAAAGCATTAAAAGCGATTCTGACCCAACCTAAGAATGCCCTTATCAAACAGTATAAAAAATTGTTTGAGATGGAAGATATCAAATTGGAATTTTCAGAAGAGGTGATTGACTTTATTGTGGAACAAGCACTAGATTTTAAACTAGGTGCAAGAGGTTTGCGCTCTATTTGTGAAGCCATTATGACCGATGCCATGTTTGAATTGCCTTCTCAACCAGATGTAAAAGAATTTACCATTACCCTAGAATATGCTCAACAACACATTTCTAAAGATAAAATGAAAACGCTTAGAGTAGCAAGTTAGGCAATAGGTAATTTCTTCTATAATATACTATGATATAGAACCAACAAGCCCCAATACAGCTATAGTATTGGGGCTTGTTGGTTTTGGTCTATTGATTTTGTATCAATGTATACACAAGTATTTAGCTAACATTAATTTTGCGTTTAGCAAATATATCTTCCCTAGAAACACCTGGAATTTCTAAGATGAAATCCTTACCAAAAGCCTTAGAAGGGGTTTGGAAACCTTCTTTTATATCACCAGTTAACACCCGATCTACAGCAGCCAAAGCGGTTAGGGCAGTTAAGGTATATCCTTCTGGTGTGGTGAGCATAGCTATTTTTTGATTATTATCTTTATCTCGCACTTGTCCCCAGACATAAGTTTTCCCCCTTTGTCTTTGCTTATCCGAAGGACCAGCAGGGCGGACACCAACGATTTTTCGCAAAATACTTTTGAAAAAACCTCTTTTGTACAACCAACCCATTGTACTACCAGACTTCATAAAACGAAGTAATTGAGGAGTGACTGCCATATAAACCTCAATATTAGGAATACCAGTAGTATAATAAGCTGTAGATACATCTCCCCAAGGAATAGCAGCGATAATAAACTCTTTTTTCTTAATAATAATCTTTTTAACCTTATGCGCTGAAGGCACTTCTGTAATGGAGCCGTTTACCCTTACAGCACCTCCCTTATCCAGGTTTTCGATCATAGTCATAGCAGTACCATGTGAGATACCACCACCTAAACCTGCAAAAGCCAACTCTAGGAAATTGGCATTAGGTAATTGTTCCCCCAAATAAGCCGCCAAACAATCCGTAGGAACAACATCAAAGCCCACACCAGGAACAGCCATAATTCCAGCATCCTTGATGGAGCGATCCATTGCTGCTATTCGTTCAAAAACCTCGATTTCTCCTGTAATATCAAGATAATGAGTGGCATTCTTTATACAAGCTTCCAAAACAGGCTCATAAGTATGAATAAAAGGACCAGCACAATGTAAAACGACATCCACCAATAAAACCAAATCACTCAACCCTTCTTTATCATCTAGGGAACAAACATGATGCTCTAGTTTGTACTTACTTGCTAGAATTTTCAATTTTTGTTCATTTCGACCTGCCAATATTGGCTTTAAACCTCTATTAACCGCCATTTTGGTAATGAGCTGTCCAGTATAGCCTGTTGCCCCGTATATCAAGAAATTTTTCATTATATTTTAGATTACCTTTTAGATAGACATATGATAATGGCAAAATCGTTACTCAATTTTGTCTGATTATGTCCTAATTCGCCAATATTTGGGATAATAATTATTGACCCGATTATTTAACACCTTTACCCACCCCAAAGGTTGATTCAAATAACTAACAATCACCCAGTTTTTAGGATAATCAGCAGAAATAGCTAAAGGATGTCCTCGAAGATACTGTAAAGCCGTTGCTAAATCCAGTTCGATTCGAGGAATTTGAGGATGTAAATAAGGAGTCATGGCAAGGTGGTGAGCTGGCAAACAATTTTTTCCCTTTATTGTTGCCACATGTACCCCTACATTTCTAACCTTCAAGGTAGCAAAAAAAGAGGATAATTCCGAAAAATGATTTTGGGCAATCGCATAAATGGAGTCTTGAACCATAAAAAAATGAAAAGGATCAGGGAATTGAGTAAGCTCATGCAATTGTGGTAAAAGTGCTTTTGGAGGAGTTGGCAGTACATTTGTTTTAGTGCGATTTTTGCGTTTCGATTTTTTGCTTGTAGTTGTTGAAACAAATGCCCCTTCCTTTTGTAAAGCAGTAATAAATAAACCCTCACCTCGCAAACGATGTGGATACAATTGCAAAGCAGTAGTAGGATGAGTTAAAGTATGAATGCCCCATTGTTTTAGCAATCCAACACTTGTATCCAGTTTAAAAGGGCTAAAAGAGAAGGTTTGCATTAACCAATCCAAATTGTCCCTATTCTCCAAGTCATTATAAGTACAAGTAGAATAAATAAGCGTTCCACCTGGTTTTAGGGAGTCAACTGCTGCTGCCAAAATCCGTTTTTGTCTAGCAGCACAAAGACTTACATTATCCTCAGACCATTCCGTAATTGCTTTAGGATTTTTGCGGAACATACCTTCACCAGAACAAGGTGCATCTACTAAAACAATATCAAAAGTATGATTCAATTTTTGAAAAGTACTAGGGTCATTATTGGTAACGATACAGTTAGCCGTTCCCCACTTCATTACATTTTCCTCCAAAATATTAGAGCGACTTTTAATCACCTCATTAGCTACTAATAAATCTTTTGAACTCATCAAAGACTGAATCAAAGTTGTTTTACCACCAGGAGCTGCACACAAATCCAATATTTTTAATGCTTTATGCTGGTTTTGTGCCAATATTTGTTGCATAAAAATGGACAAAATCATAGAAGAAGCTTCTTGGACATAATAGCACCCTGCATGAAATAATGGATCTAAGGAAAATTTGGGACGTTCTTGCTCTAGGTAATAGCCCGTTTCAATCCAAGGAATAGGGGATAAAGCCTCAAAAAGCGGTTTTTGTTTCTGTGTATTAAAGCGGATGCTTATAGGAGGCTTTTCTTGCAAGACATTTTGAAAAGCTGGCCATTCTGGCCCACATTGATTTTGCATTCGCTCCACAAAGGAAGTAGGAAGATTGGTCATTTTATAAGGATCTATCAATAAAAAAACGGCTTAAACCGCACCCAAAGGTAACAGTTTAAACCGTCTAACCACTTAAAACATTTTAAACCTTGTGTATAATTATAATAGCAAAAACATGTTGGATACAACCAAATATTTGTGCTTGACTATTGCTCATTTATCAAAAACGAGTATAAATTGGTGTATCTTCTCTTTTTGCTATTATAAAAGTAGTAAATAAAAAATAAAATCGAAGGATGAAACGAAAATAAATTTAATTTTTTGAAAATGATTATTTTTGAGTAATGGTGAAAAAAGGAAGTGTGTTTTCGATTTTTTCACCATTATCCAAGTAGTTAAGGAAAATTGTAAATTTGATTAATGAATTGAAAACAAAGTTCACCAAATAGGCTATTACTTTTAGCCTTTTTGAAGTTGCAAAATATCATTAGGATTATTGCAAAGAATCGCTTTATTACCTTGTACGACAATAGGAGCTTTAATCAAATCAGGATTTTTCATTAAAATATTTAACCAACCTTGTCGAGTAAAGTCTCTTCCTCGAATATTTTCCTGATAATAAGGATCTGCTCGATTCATCAGATCTTTAGGCCGTAATTCGAGGCGATGTAGTAATCTTTGCCATAGGGTAGAAGTTAGTGGAGTATGGTGATATTCTACTTCTTTTACATTTGGCGAAATGGTTCTAGCTAATGCTAATACCTTTTTTGCTCTACTAGAATGACGATTGTAGTAAATCATGATTTCGTTTTCGTGCGTTCGCATAGGCAATATTTTTGATGATAAATAAAATGGTAGATGACACCATTACTAGGCAATAAAATGGAGTAAAATAAAAGTAATCAATTATGCCTATTAAAAGTACGTCTTTTTTTAATTTCGGACTTTTTGAGGAGAAAAACAAATTTATATTTTTAAATGTGTTTTGTGATTGACTAAATTTATTCATTCAAATTGAAGAAGGGTGTATGATGTTAGAGTGGGAGAATTTAATCATAAGAATAATTAATTGACAAGTATAAATGATAGTTCCATGCAATTAACAGATGAAAAATATAGCATTTTTTTGAGAAGTTTGTGTTTTGCAGCAGAGAAACATAAATACCAAAGACGTAAGGGGAAAAATCCACCACCTTATATCAATCATCCAATTAAAGTAGTGGAAATTCTTTGGCAGGAAGGGAGTGTGAGGGATGTTAATGTCTTGGTTGGTGCTTTATTGCATGATACGATAGAGGATACAGATACTTCACCAGAAGAAATTCAATTGGCGTTTGGTGAAAAAGTGAAGAATATTGTACTAGAAGTAACCAATGATTGGCGATTGAGTAAAGCAGCGATGAAACAGAAAATCGTTGATCAAGCTCCCCATTTTTCCTTTGAGGCCAAACAAATCAAATTAGCAGATCTGATTTGTAATGTTCGGGATATTATGAATGATCCACCACTTCGATGGACTCCCACAAGAAGACTAGAATATGTACAATGGGCAGAGAAAGTAGTAGAAGGGCTGAAAGGATGTAATGAACAGCTAGAGATTTGCTTTGAAGAACGAGTAACCGAAGCCAAATGGCGGATTAATCAATTGTATAATGAGTATTGAGA
>JAHDFT010000202.1:0-3786 GCA_020628015.1 Bacteroidota bacterium | reverse complement strand
ACGGAGCCAATGTTATTGTCGAACCAGGCACTGTTATTTCCTTTGGAGAGAAAGGAGCTATAATATTAACTGATGGTTCTTTTAAAGCAGTTGGTACAATCACAGAACGTATTTACTTCATTGGAGAACAAGATGTACGTGGCTGGTGGGATGGCATCTTTTTCAATACCAATAACCCTGAGAATCAATTAGAGTTTGTGACTGTTGCCAATGGTGGTAAAGGAGAGGTTTATGTTGCTGGAGCAAATGCTGGCTATAGAGGACCTGCCAATGTGACGCTCAATCAAGGACAATTATCCATGAAGAATACGAATCTTTCCAAGAGTGCAGCTTATGGTTTTCGTACTTGGCAAGAAGATGCAGTAATTAGTAATTTTGTTAGTAATACGATTACAGATAATGCTGGTGAGCCTATAAGTATTTCTGCAAATCAACTGCGGTATTTAGATGGTGCATCAGACTATTCTGGCAATAATGAAGATTATGTGAGAGTCTGGCAACAGATTGTACGAGATGATCAAACCTATAAAAAATTGAATGTGCCTTATAGATTTGAAAAGATTATTGATGTAAAGGCAGATATAGTTATTGAAGCAGGGGCAGATCTTACCTTTAAAGAGGGTGCTGCGATTGTTGTAGAAGAAGGGTCACTAAAAGTAGAAGGCACCGCAGATGCACCTGTTCAATTTAGAGGGGAAGTTGAAGCAAAAGGATATTGGAATGGGCTTTTCTATAATACCACTAATCCTAATAACTTAATTAGTCATGCTATTATTGCGGATGCAGGGAAAGGAACAGTATATGTAGGAGGAGGAGACTCTGGATATCGTGGACCAGCAGGTGTTACCCTAAATCAAGGACGGTTGGGCATTATCAATACAACGATTAAGAATAGCGGAAGTTATGGGTTCCGTACTTGGCAAGAAGCGGCTGTCATAGAAGCATTTTCGAATAACACATTTACTGGAAATAAAGAAGCTCCTATTAGTATTTCTTCAAATCAATTGGGGAGTATAGAAGGGAATAATGATTTTGTAGGGAATACAGATGACTACATAAGAGTCTGGGAGGCACCTGTCAAAGATGACCAAAACTGGAACGCTTTTAATGTACCAGTACGCTTTGAAGATGATGTAGATATAGAAGCCAATGTCACCATTCAAGAAGGAGCAAAGTTTATCTTTGCTGAGGGAGCAGCACTTATTCTAGTTTCTGGTTCTTTTCAAGCAATAGGTACTTCGACAGCTCGTATTACCTTCGCAGGAGAATTTGAGGTAGATGGGCATTGGAATGGATTGTTATTTAATACCAATAATAGCCTTAATGAATTATCTTTTGTAGATATTGCCCATGCTGGTAAGAGTACGGTATATGTCAATGGTGCTAGTTCTGGCTATAGAGGTAATGCAAATATATATGTCAATACAGGCAAATTGAAAGTCAATAATTGTAATATATATGAGAGTAAAAGTTGTGGCATCAGAGTTAGAGAAGGAGCAGAGTTGATTCAGAGCGATAATTTATTTGAAAGCAATAAAGAAGGAGATATTTGTCTTTAATTTGTAAGTTATGTTCCAGTTTGTACGGCACTATAAACCAATACGAGAGGAATAAATAAAGGCTTTTTCTTTCAATTGTATTTTTTATGAGTTATATTTATTATGCAATTTTGATTTATAATCAATAGTTTACACAAATAATACTATATAAAAGTGTTAGTTTATAGCTGTTATTATATTCTAATTTAAAGCATGATTTTTTATTTTAGTTATAACTCATTCTAAATAAATATTGTATGGAAATCCAAAAAACCACTTACAAACTAAAATCCCATTACACTAAAAAATGGGCTACACTTTTTTTGGCTTTATGTATGGCTTTGAGCTTTTCTGCTTGTGAAGAAACAGATGATGGTGATGATGATGGTGTTGCTACTGAAGATTTATATGGTAGTACAGGATTGCAAACCATTACTTTAGATGGTAATTGCGACATCTCAGATGATTTTGTATTTGAAAACTCTAAAGCAACGATAGATTATGTGATTGATTGTGAACTTGAAATCAAAGATGGCGCAAATGTTACCGTTGAACCTGGAACAGTTATCGCTTTTAAAGCAGGAGCAGGAATTCTTTTGTCTGATGGGTCATTTAAAGCGGTTGGTACAGAAACAGATAGTATTTATATGATTGGTAGACAAAATGTGCGAGGTTTTTGGCTTGGGCTTTTCTTCAATACCAATAATCCAAATAACGAATTGGAATATGTTAATGTAGCTAATGGAGGACAAGAACAGGTTTATGTTCCTGGTTTGGGTAGTACTTATGTTGGTCCTGCTAATGTTGCTTTAAATTTGGGGCAATTATCTATGAAACATGTGAAAGTGTCTAAAAGTGGAGGACATGGTTTTATAACAGAACGTGAAGAAGGGGTTATTAGTGGATTTGCTAATAATACTTTTACCGATAATGAGGAGACAGGGGTAATGGTTTTTGCCAACCAAATTGGAGCTTTGGATGGAGCTAGTGATTATACAGGCAATGAGGATGATGTTGTAGAGGTTTTGAGAGCAATTGTTGAAGATGATCAAACCCTCCAAAAACTGAATGTGCCTTATCGTTTTGAAAAAGATGTGGAAATTTCAGCAGATGTAACCATCCAAGCAGGAGCTGACCTTACTTTCAAGGAAAAAGCTGCTTTGGTGATTCAAGATGGTTCTTTGAAAGTAGAAGGAACCGCTGATGAAATGGTACAGTTCAGAGGGGTAGTAGCTGCCGCTGGTTATTGGAATGGCTTGTTTTACAGTACTAATAATTCGGATAATGTCATCAGCTATGCAGTAATTGCAGATGCTGGTGGTGGAAAAACTCTTGTTGGGGGGGATACCAATTCTGGCTATAGAGGCCCTGCCAATATTACCCTCAACTCTGGTAGACTAGGCATTGTCAATTCGACCATTAAAAATAGTGCTAGTTATGGATTTAGAACCGACTTAGATGGTGCTGAAATAGAAGCTTTTACGAATAATAATATAATGGCTAATCAAGATGCAGGCATTTATATTGCTGCCAACCAATTAGGTAGTATTGATGGTACGAATGTTTTTTCTGATAACAAGGAACAATATATAGATGTCAGAGACTCAGATGTGACAGATGATCAAGTATGGCAAAAACTAACTGTACCTGCTCGTTTTAATGAGACAAGTAATATTAAGGCAAATGTAGAGGTCGAAGCAGGCGCAAATATGATTTTTTCTTCTGAGGCAGCATTAGTACTTGTCGAAGGATCATTTAGTGCCATTGGTACAAGTGAAGAACGCATTACTTTCCTTGGGGAAGTAGAAGTAGATGGACATTGGGGCGGTTTATTCTTTAATACCACAAGTCCAAATAATGAATTGTCTTATGTGGATGTTGGTCATGCAGGCGGAAAGGATATTTATGTTAATGGTTCTGCTGCTGGTTATAGAGGAGATTCTAATATTTATATCAATAGTGGTCAACTAACCGTTAGTAATTCAACGATTTACAAAAGTAGAAGTTGCGGAATTTCCATTCGTTCTGGAGCAACATTAAATCAACAAGGCAACGAGTTTAGAGATAATAGAGGAGATGATATTTGTGAATAGAGAGTAGGAAGAAAAGTTAAAAAAGGATAGACTTATTTTTAACTTGTTCTACTAGTGGTTAAAGTCCTAAGTTCTTGACAATTTTTATTGACTATCCTTCAACTTGACAGGTCGCTCCGATGGAGCTTAAATAGCTTGGTCGTTTACCTTTCTAC
>JAHDFT010000201.1 GCA_020628015.1 Bacteroidota bacterium | reverse complement strand
AATACCTTCTTCCCTTTTTATCTACTATTCTTTCCCAATTGCTAGTCTATACAAGCGCGTAGCTACCTGAACTTTTTTCTATTGGTTCACTAATTCGCAAAATGTATTGTATCTTTAGCACCTCATTATGATCTATAATAGCCTATTTTTAATCTTACCATTATTGTACTAGACTAATGGTAATAAAATCCCCAGTCAAACATATGAACATACAACAAGCCTACGATCAATTAGCCAGAAGTGGAGGTGGTATTATTCCACTTGGCAAAAAAACATATACTTTAGACAAACCATTGAATATACATGCTAATAATGTCCGCATTATTGGCGCAGGTATGGAACAATCAATGATTATGGCTACTTCTTGTAATGCTATAGAAATTACCAAAAAAAATGCGACCCTTTATTTACAAGGCCTAACCGTTCGGACACGTAATCCATTACCCATGAAAGGTATCGGTGTTTACGTGCATCCTAAATTGACCGCCAATATTACCCTATTAGAATGCAAGTTCAAAACGGTGCTTAACTCTGTATATTATCGCAATCATCCTGACAAAACCAGTTTGGGCAATATTCTCATTCGCAATTGTCATTTTGTTAAAGCTTCTACCAAAACACCTAGAGATCATTATTATGAGGGTTTGCCACATAAGGTCATGCTTTGGGGAGCCAAAAAACAAAGTAAACTACTGGATGTCAGTTACAATAAATTTACTAAGCATCCGAATCAAAGAAGTGGGGCGATAGAATTGTGTATTTGGGGAGATCCATCTAAGGGTAAAGGTGATGGTCCTTATACTTTGCGACAGGGTATGGTAGTAGGCAATGTTTTTAAAGGAGCTACTAGAGAGTGTTTGGCCGTTAGTGATCATCAAAAATTTGTCGTAGCATTTAATGACATTACCGATTCTAAACGAGTGGGTTTATACGTTATTCGAGGTTATCGCTCCGATATTTTGAGCAATGTAGTGCGAGGATCACTCTACAGAGGACATCGTTTGGCTCATCTTAGAGAATGTTTGTGGTCGTGGAATGAGGTTTATGATTCTGGTGCAGAAGACAATACTAAAGTGGGTGTTGGTGGAATGCATATTTCTTATAGTCATAATAATATTGTTACGAATAATGTCATTCGAGCAGTCAAAGGTTATGCTGTGGCGGTTAATAATGGAAGTAGTGGCAATCGGGTATTTAATAATCGCATTTTGGGAGAAAATAAAACCGTTTTTGTGGCTCAAAATAGCCGATCCAATGAACATGACTTCCGCAATATTAGACACGAAGGAAGAAGTAGATTGACATAATTAATAGCAGCTAATATATATTGGGAATAGAGAAAGATTATAACAAATCATATTTCCTATTCCCAAGAAAATTAAGAATTTCATTGTTTACAATTCTTTTTCAATTAACATTTATTTCTATTTTTGCGAAGTTTTTTGAGTGATGAATTAGCAATAAAGTCAGCCGAAATAGACTTTATTGCTGTTCCAACACTAAGTAAGAAAAAAAATAATATGGCGAGTTTACAGAGTAAGATATTGATGCGGTATTTACATATGGTTCAACGTATGCTTGTTAACCGAGAAAAACATAAGGATATTCCCTTTCTTAGAAGAGGTTTAGCCATATCAGCAGCAAGAGCCAAAGTTCCTTCCGATGTCAAAATGAAAGATTTAGAGATCAAGCCTCATATTCCTGCAATTTATTTCAAACCTGAAGAATCTAGGCGCAATATTATTTTATTGTATTTACATGGTGGTGGCTATGCAGTAGGGTCTGCTAAAACGCATAAATCTCTAGTAGCCAAAATTGCACAAACTGCCCACATTCGTTCTTTGAGTGTCAGCTATCGTCTAGCCCCTGAACATCCTTTTCCTGCGGCTTTAGATGATGCTATTGATGCTTATGTGTGGTTGCTGAATGAGGGGTATGAACCACAAAATATTGTTTTTGGTGGGGACTCTGCTGGTGGTGGATTAACCATCGCTACCCTACTCCACCTTAAAAGAGAAGAATTACCCATGCCAGCAGCCGGCATTTGCTTATCCCCTTGGACAGATTTGAGTGGCACAAGTTATTCTGCAATGAACAAAGATCCTCTTGACCCTATGCTTAAAAGCTCTGAATTAACCACTTGGGGACAAAATTATGCAGGTCAATTGCCCATCAATCATCCATCTGTTTCGCCTTTATATGCTACAGATCAACAATTGGCCGAACTTCCGCCTTTACTCATACAGGTAGGTACCAATGAAATACTAGAAGATGACTCTATTAATTTTGCCAAAAAAGCCAATCAAGCAGGTGCCAAAGTGACGCTTGATGTTTGGAAGGATATGTTTCATGTATGGCAATTTTTCTGGCAGGTAATCCCAGAAGCTAAAGAAGCCATTCAACAATTGAGTAGCTTTATCAATGAAAAAGTTGGACAATCATAAATTATTATGACTGAAAAAATAGATCAAAGAGATAAACTCCATCAAAACCCTTTTGAATACAAAATAACTAAAAACAATAAGGTTTTTATTTATTGGAATAGTCAATGTATCAAGGTCTTGAGCAAAGATAAAGCTACTCGTTTCAAAGCTAAAATTAAAGATTTATCAGATTGGGATATTCAATTATTACTGGCTAAAATTACTGGGCATTTTAAACATGGTAATGAGAAAATGAATAAATAATAAACTACTACCACAACCAGCCTGTCCAGCTCCAACCTGCATCTTTTTTACTAGTCAGATAAGCTGTTTTAAACATCCGTTTCATGCGGTCATCAATATCCTTGACACTAATCACCCCATCCTTATTCTCATCTAAAATTTTATTTTGTTCATAGCCTTTATCTGAAGGACCATATAAATTATAACAGAATTCTTTTCCTACAGCAGGAGGATATAAAATAGATAAATACAGATCAGTAATAGATTTATATTCCCCAAATTGCTTTTGCTGTTGATTAAAATATTGATAAACATAATCCAACTGATCTAAATGATTGAGGTTCCTGAGCTGCTCGGTGGTAATTCCTAAATTTCTTGTATTGCCAACCTGCCACTGAATCAAACCAACTGCCCCATTTCCATTCTTATTTAATGCAGAAGCATCAAATTTTGATTCAGAATACATCACCGCCATTAGCCACTCAGGAGGAATCCTCAGTTTCCTGGCGATTTTCCTGACCTTACGCTCAAATTTCCTAGTATCTTTTACATATACACCTGCTTGATCTAATAAATACAAACCATTAGATCGTTGTTCAACAACCTTGTAGGAGCTTTCTTGCTGTTGGGGTGGCGGAAGTGGTGCTGCACTACTTCTTAATAAAACCATAAGCAGCATATTGGTTGCTATAATGCCCACAATAATTAATATAATTATGGGTACATTGACTGTAAAAGTGGTGTTACTCAGGGGTCGATTTGACATGACTCAATAGATTTAGCAATAGTTTGAAAATGTAGTAGACAAATGTAGAGATAGCCCTACTATTACATTTACAAAAATACTTAAAAATTTAGACTTACCAAATTTAAATACTAAAAAATTAAGCATTAATTTTACTTTCACTAAATAGTCTATCAATTATCTTTAGTATATAGGTAGGTAGCAATAAAAAAATCCCGTTCAGTCGAATGACCGAACGGGATCTATTAGTCTGTTAATCTAAAAAAGCTTATTTCCAGTTAAGAACAAGTAAACATTCTTATTGTTTACTGTTCTAGAATAGGAATCTATGAATTGAATAGGTCTTGTAATGGCTGTTTTGTTCCATTACACCTTCTATTTTTTCTCAAAAAATTACTTTTTGTCTTCTACCTCCTCATACTCAACATCCTGCACTTCTTCTGCCTCTTGATTCGCACCATTTGGATTGGCATCTGCTTGTTGCTGACCAGCAGCTCCACTAGCCCCTGCTCCTGCATTCGCTTGTGCTTCTTGCTGTGCTTTGTAGATGTCCTGAGAAGCTTTATTCCAAGCCTCTGTAAGTGCAGCAGTCTTAGCCTCTATTTCTTCCACATTTTGACCTTTGTGTGCCATTTTCAAATCTTCAAGTGCCTTCTCAATATCCCCTTTGAACTCTGGCGAAATCTTATCCCCAAATTCATTTAACTGCTTTTCTGTTTGGAAAATCAAGTTATCTGCTTGGTTCATTTTCTCGACAATCTCTTTCGCTTTCTTATCTGCTTCCTCATTGGCTTGCGCTTCCGCCTTCATTTTTTCGATTTCCTCCTTAGACAAACCAGTACTTGCCTCAATTCGGATACTTTGCTCTTTACCCGTTCCTTTATCCTTAGCCCTTACACTCAAAATACCATTTGCATCAATATCAAAAGTCACCTCGATTTGAGGTACCCCTCTTGGTGCTGGTGGAATATCACTCAAAATAAAACGCCCAATTGTTCTATTGAACTGTGCCATTTGACGCTCTCCTTGTAAAACGTGGATTTCTACAGAAGGTTGATTGTCAGATGCAGTAGAGAACGTTTCTGATTTCTTAGAAGGAATAGTTGTATTAGATTCGATCATTTTAGTGAAAATACCACCCATTGTCTCGATACCTAATGATAAAGGCGTTACATCTAATAATAAGACATCTTTTACCTCACCAGTCAATACACCACCCTGAATAGATGCTCCGATAGCAACAACCTCATCAGGATTCACTCCTTTATTTGGCTTCTTACCGAAAAATCCTTCTACTGCTTCTTGGATTTTAGGAATACGAGTAGATCCACCTACCAAAATGATTTCATCAATATCATTTACGGTGTATCCAGCATCTTTCAAAGCTTGTTTGCAAGGCGATAAGGTTCTATTCACCAAACCATCAGCTAATTGTTCAAATTTAGCACGGCTTAACTTAGTCACTAAGTGCTTAGGACCTGTTTGGTTCATGGTGATATAAGGAAGGTTGATGTCTGTCTCTAAAGAACTAGACAATTCAATCTTTGCCTTTTCTGCTGCTTCTTTCAAACGTTGTAAAGCCATTGGATCTAGTCGAAGATCAATACCTTCCTTTGATTTGAAATCATCTGCTAACCAGTCGATAATCACTTGGTCAAAATCATCTCCTCCTAAGTGCGTATCACCATTAGTTGATTTCACCTCAAAAATACCATCACCTAATTCCAAAACAGAAATATCAAAAGTACCACCACCTAAATCATATACAGCAATCTTTTGATCTTTATCTCTTTTATCCAAACCATAAGCTAAAGAAGCTGCTGTAGGCTCGTTGATAATTCTACGCACCTTTAATCCAGCAATTTCTCCTGCTTCTTTGGTTGCTTGGCGTTGAGAATCATTGAAATAAGCTGGTACGGTTACTACTGCCTCTGTCACCTCATGCCCTAAGTATTCCTCTGCGGTTTTTTTCATTTTTTGTAAAACCATAGCAGAAATTTCCTGTGGCGTATATTTTCTACCATTGATGTCTACTCTTACCGTATCGTTATCTCCTTTCCCTACATTATAAGATACTTTCTTAACTGCGGCAGGAATTTCACTAAAACGGCAGCCCATAAATCTTTTAATAGATTGAATGGTATTTTGAGGATTGGTGATTGCCTGACGTTTTGCAGGATCACCAATTTTGCGCTCTCCATTGTCTAAGAATGCAACAATAGATGGCGTAGTACGTTTACCTTCACTATTAGGAATAACTACTGGTTCGTTACCTTCCATTACAGCAACACAAGAGTTAGTTGTTCCCAAGTCGATTCCAATAATTTTGCTCATATTGTAATTTATTTTTTACTTTTTTATTGATTTATTTGTCCCTCATAAGTCAATCGCTATGCCAAGCGATTTTTTAGGTTATTTTGGCGGAAATTGTTGGAATTCTGGCAGAAAAACAGGTCAGCTCAATGACAAAGTGACAGGGGGCAGACCAGCTATAAGCCAATCTGCCCCCTTCAAGATAAACATGTGTTTGTCTAATTGTTTTTTAAAAACATCTTGGATAATTAGGTGATCCAGGTTGTGGCGCAAATTTGAGATGTCCAGTAATTTCTCCACAAGCAATCTCATCTAAAGTGGCACCATTTAGATAGACTCTATCAACAACTTTATTATAACGTGTTGTAAATAGCCCTAAACCATTTTCTACATTGGTATATTCTGGCGTCACTTGACTAGAAGTAATGCCAAATTGTGCCAATTGCACTTCATTATACGCCTTTAGTTCTTCACTCCCCACAAAAAACTCAAAATCCATAGACTCGAATTCTCGATAGTCGATTTGATCCTCTGCTGTTAAGCGAGTCGCTAAAAATTCAAAGAAAGCTTCGGAGCTAATATTATAGGTGATGAGTGAAGTGGAAGTAGTCACACCTGGTTTGAAATTGGAAGCTAAAGGCCACGATAAACGCTCAATAGAACGCACCAATTCTGTTCCCTCCACTCGATATTCTGAATAATTAAAATGGACAATCAAATCATAGATTGCTCCATATTCGGCAGAAGACCATCTTACTTTTGTGTCAAATAATAAATTGAGTACATCTTCTGAATCAGGGGATCGTACTCTAAAATCTTCGATAATAGGAGTCTCCGCAGTAACCATATTCCCAGTCGGTGTATTAATTACCAGTCGGTAAGTATTGGTTCCCTGAAAAACATAATCTGTTTTATACAAAAAATTAGGACTGTTGGCAAATACCCCCTCCTCTTTGACGAATCCCTCCTCTTCTACATTCACCTTTGTCAAAGGAATCTCCTTGATCACCGTTCCTGCCTGGCTCACTTCTTCAATTTTAGCAGTCATATTATCTCCATAATAAATGGAATCAGGAATTTGAGCCAAATCTAATGCGCTAACATCTTCACTCAAAAAAGCCCGATTAATTTTGATATAGTTATTTGGTGCTGATTGGTCAATCAAGCCATAAACGATGGTGATTTCCTTCCAATCAGAAGCTATATCAAAATCTGTTGTACAACTGATTATACTAGACAACAGAAAAAATACAAAAGTTATAGATACAATCTTTTTCATAGCGTGCAAAGATACTCTTTTTTTAATAAAAGCCATTCCATTTTCCCCAATCCATGTCTCGATTTGCTCATTTCTAATCCATCAGACGAAATTTAGCTTAATTTTTCTTTAAATTTTTCAGAACTTCCTGTGAATAGGTCTTATTTTTGTCTTTCTAATTACATTTTACTCCTGCTTTATCAACTACTTAGTGATGGATTAGAAATAAATTAGGCCGAAATAGGCTTTCCATTCTTTAGCCTAAGACAAGGCGCAAAAATAGAGCATACATGGAATGTACGTGATATTTTTGCAACGCAGTATTAGGCTAAAGAATAAAGGATATGGCCTAATTTATTGCTGTTCCATCACTTATATTGTTGGGGGTAATAAATATAAATAGATGTACTTCTCACTATTGAATAGTTTAAAATCTACTTATGTCTGTACATAAAAAAATTCCTAAAAAAGTCACCACCCACGTTTTGCAAAAAATGAAAAATGATGGGGAAAAAATCAGTATGCTGACAGCGTATGATTATTCTATGGCCCGTATTATTGGTGATGCGGGTGTAGATATTATTTTAGTAGGTGATTCTGCCTCTAATGTGATGGCAGGTTATGAAACCACCCTACCGATCACCTTGGATGATATGATCTATCATGCCTCCTCTGTAGTACGTGCTGTCAGATTGGCAGGGACTCGTCCATTGGTTGTTGGAGATTTACCTTTTGGCACCTATCAGGGCAATACTCGTAAGGCTTTGCGTTCTGCCATTCGCATGATGAAGGAAGCAGGTGCACATGCGGTTAAGTTGGAGGGTGGAAAAGAAGTTGAAGACAGTATTTCTCGTATTTTGACGGCTGGTGTGCCTGTCATGGGGCATTTAGGTTTGATTCCACAATCCATTTTTAAATTTGGCACCTATACTGTTCGAGCAAAAGAAGATGCTGAGGCAGAGAAACTACTAGAAGACGCTTTGTTACTAGAAAAAATTGGCTGTTTTGCCATTGTCTTAGAAAAGATTCCTGCATTATTGGCGAAAAAAGTGGCAGAAACGGTCAAAATCCCAATCATCGGTATTGGTGCAGGCCCTCATGTAGATGGACAGGTTTTGGTGACGCATGATATGCTCGGTATTACCAAAGATTTCCACCCTCGTTTTTTACGTCGTTATTTGAATTTGTATGACGATATTAAAGGAGCGGTGAATCAGTATATAGCTGATGTGAAAAGTGGTGATTTTCCGAATGAAAAGGAACAATATTGAATTTGTCATAATTATTGTTCTAATTATATTAAGGTACTATTTTATTGGCTGTAGAGGCACATTGCAATACGTCTCTACAGCCAACAAAATAGTACCTTAATATACGAATCTATGTATCGTTATCCATCTAGCCACCCAAAGCCTTCAATTCTGTCAATTTTTGTTGATATGCTTGCTCTGCAAAACCCTGATCTTCCAATTTTACCTCCAAAATCCGCTTTTTAATACTTTCCATCCTACTTTCAGTCGTCAATTGCTGACTCATTAAACGATAAGCCACAACCATAAAAACAATTTCCAGCCCTATGATCAAATAGACAAACCAAGGTACTGCTTGTGTTGCTCCATCAAATATCCAAAATAAGATCAGGCTCATCATAATAAAAAAGATCAAAAACATACCCATTATACCTGTTTTGATTCGAGGCACCAGCTTATATTGGTAATTAATAAACTCCTTTTCAGCCTCCACTTCCGCTCGCTTCCGTGCCTGTTCCAAATGCTTGATTTCCGTCTTCAATTGGTCTTTTTGTAAATCAGACATAATATGATTCGTTTGGTATTTGATTGATGGTGTTTTTAATGCCTAAAAATACTGAATTCATTGGATTTATGTAGTATTTTTTGAAAGGCATCTCCTTTCCTTATAGCGATTATTTAAGATACCTAAGTAACGAGTGAAAAATAATTTCCCCGATTTTGATTAGGGAAATTTGACACTAGACAAGGCAAAAAACGTAGGCAATGCCGTGCCTTGGCGAGGCTTTTTAACGCAGTATAGGGTTAAATTTATCCATCAAAATGAGGAAATTATTTTTTGACTGTTACTAAAAAGCCCAAATACCCAAAACAACTATAACAACTCAGCAAATTACCGTTAAAAATACTTGGCTCAATGCTACGAAATATATAAAAAGATGCCTAAATTGCGCCTATCAAAGTAGTGACACAATTAATGGCTTGTTAGCTCTATTAATAATTATTTTTTTGTTAATCCAAATAAGCATCAAAGCCAACTATACCAATAGTTTGTATTTTTTCACTAGGATAAAATATTGTTAAAATCACTCACTTTTATCAATGAAAAACACTTTTAAACTACTAGAAAATTTTACTTATACTATTGGTTTTCATTGCTTTGTGTGGTGTACGACTTTGTGAGGCTTATCCAATATAATGAGGATTGAAAT
>JAHDFT010000200.1:4039-9448 GCA_020628015.1 Bacteroidota bacterium | reverse complement strand
AATCTTTTGCCCATTGACTGTAAATAATGGAATCGAAATGCCTGTCAATCGGTAGCCTGCCCCGAAGGTAATGTCTCTAGTAAAGTTCTCACTTACTTGGAAACTCTGTAAACTAAGACCTACATTTCGAGAACGTCGATACTCAAATTTGGCTGTTGCACCAAACTGAAAGCCCATATCAATCCCCAATAATGGGGCAAATTGTTCAGATAGGGTAATATCTGGTATTTGATAGTAAGCTAGATTATTGGATGTTAGTTCATCTACTTGATTCCCTAATTTCAAATATTCTCCATTAATACTCTCAATAAAATTACCCGTATAGTTGTTATATGCTTGTTCCTCTTGGAAATCGTAGTAGTTGAACTCGTATTCCCAGTTACTTTGGAAACGATTGATTTGCAATTTAGAATTATAGGCATGATTCAATCGAAAAGTCTTGAAAATACCACTTAATGCTGGTATTTGTGCCAATCCATTATAAGTAATTCGCCAATTTGGTCGAGGAATTCGACTTAGAATATTATAGAAATTGAGCTTAGAGGTACGAAGATAACTGGCATCTTGTCCTGTATAAGCAGCAATAAAAGCAGGAATCAACACTTCTTGGCTATAAGGCCCATAACCTGCTCTATAATCGGTATAAATGGTATCAGAGTTTTCAAAAGGATCTGTTATCCCAGCCAAATCACCCAATCGCTCCGAAGCCACCTGCCGATAATCTTCAAACCGCCTGAAAAGGACGGGATAGCTAATCGTATCACCATCTATAATCTCCTGTTCATAAGCATTGACAAAGGAAGATTTAAGCATGCCAAAGGAAATACCAAAACTACCATTATCCAATCTCGATAAATGTTGATAGTATTTATCAGACTCATCTACCTTGAAAAATTCATTATGTCGCTTTGTATAATCCATTTCAAAGCGTATATCTGCATTGAAATTGGCAAAAGGTTCTAAAGCGATGTTTCCTTGTACTCGATTATTGACAGATTGCTGTACTTGTGCATTGAGCGAAGAAGTATCTGTCAAAATGCCTTGTGCGGCCGCCCATTCTAGCCAGCCTCTTAGCTGTGGCTGTGCGCCAAAAATGAAATCTGTACCAGGTACAGGTGTATCTGCTGTATTCCAATTCGATCCTAACCAATGCGAGCTAGGCATGTAACCTGGCAGCGCAGTAGAATTACCCACTCGATAGGTCAACTCTGCTTTTCGCAACATCAATAATGGACGCACAAATGCTTTGACCATAGGATCAATCTCCCCCTCCTTACGTTCCTTCTTATTAGGTGTTGGTGGTGGTGTCCCTTTATCCTTCTCATTCTTTTTCCTTGGAGGTGGTTTACGTCTAGGTTTAGCGTTTACCTTTTTCAAGAAAGGAATATTATTGTATAACTTCTCAAAATCTAGCTCCCCATCTAAGGTATAATTCTGTGTATTATTAATATTATTACCATACTGAGCTGCCAAAATTCGAGAATAGGTATTGTCCCAGTTATAGGTACTATTATAGCTTGTCGATAATTTTGTCCAGGATAATAGTGGAATTTTATCTAGGGGCAAAATATAACTTAGGCTCAGATTATGGTTATAAGTCTTAGTACGTCCTCCAATTCCGACATTACCAAGTGTATCTCGAATGGATTCCCAACTTGCAGGTAAATTCGGATTCTCATCTACTACCGATTTATTCGTCGCATTGAAGTTGACACTAATGGACTTCATTGGTCGATAGAGGAAATTATATCTCCTTTCCCAAGTTAAAGAGCGATCATAAGAAATTAACTCATTAGGGTCAATTCCTTCATCTGCCCTTAGTTGAAGCAAACCAGCTCGCCTATATACATCATTCCTAATCGAAATGGTATTAGGCACTAGGTTGAAATTAAATTCCTTCAGCCATCGTAGATACAAACTCTTAGATTTGATCTTCTTGAAAGGCTCCCAATATTTGGGACGTGCATTATAACTATAGCCCAGAGAAGCGGTATGCCTTTTTACATTGTATTTCTCTATAATCGGATCACGCAAATCTTCTTCATCATAAGCATAAGTCAGACTTAGGTTTTCAATATCATAAGGCATCGGTTTTCGCTCAGGATTGGTGCGTTCTTTTCGGACATCGGTGAAGTTAACACTCTTTCTTGTGGATACTGTTTGGGATTTCCTACGATACTCCTTAGCCGCTTCACTTCCCCCTTCTTGGACTTCATTCCCTTCAAACTCCTCAATCCTACTTACTTTTTCTTTCAATGTGACATCAGAATCAAAAGGATCGTATTCTGGATTACTAATGCTTTGTGTAATCGCTGCATATAATGGCAATCTCACTCCTGAGTTTTCTGGTAAAAATTTGCTCAATTCTAAATTGGTAGAAGCACCAAATTCAAAATAATTATCTCGGAAACGGTCATTCACTTTCTGCTCTAAAGTACCAAAATTAGTGGTATGCATATTGGCAGAAAAGTTAAGGTTTCCTAAATCGGCTAATTTGATGTCTAGGTTTGCCAAAGCAGCATATCCTGGATCTTCATCGAAATCAGTTAAACGCAACTCATTGAACCATACCTCTACACTTTTAGTACGTCCATCATCTGCATTATTATTTTTGGTTTGGTAGGTCTGCTTTGGATTTCTCACCCCCATCATCACCTGTTTCACTTTACCAAGATCAGGACTACCTACAACTGTAATCTTTGCTACTAAGTCTTGTCCTTCATTGGTCAATACCTGTAATTCTCCTTTGTCATCCTTTCGTTTTCTAGGCACGTATTTTACAAAAGGCTTATCCAATGGAAAAGCGGTTTTCTGGAAATTACGTTCTAATTTTATATCTACTAGATCTTGAAGCGGAATATGCATTTCATTAAAATAAGACCATATCCAAGCTTGTCTTTCACGTGTATCATTGAGGTTATAATCGGGGTCATTATCTCTAGTGAGTACTAAAGGAATTTCATACTCATAGTAATTGTTCTTAAAGTCATCTCCAATCCTAATAAAGGCGGTGACTTCTCCATCTTCAAGTGGCTCAACGATTTCTCCCTTTGTTAAAGCCTCAGCATGTATAAAGAGCTTGAGCTGTTCATACTGCCGCATATCTAGGTTATTCACCCTATTGTAGATTCCTTTTGCCTCACCATCAGGTAAATTCCCCACCTGTACACTAATCGCTCGTTCATCTTGCTGAATGAGGGTAGCCGTTCCTCCTGGAATGGTTTCTCTATTAATACCTGGAGGGAGGACATATGGAAAAGGTAAGCGACTTCCATGCTCTTGGAAACTCATTGCAGAGACATTAAAAAAGGCATCTTGTACATTATCACTATTGGCTGGTGAATACTCCCCTTCTTGTCGGATGACACTTTGGTATTTCCGCCAATTATTTCTCACCATATTCATCTTAGCAAAACGCATTGTGACAGGATGTTCAAACTCTGTCATATACATTCTGATGAACTCAATATTTCTAAAATTAATATCTCCTACAACATCTGTATGTTGATCAACAGGTACTCGGAAATAATACCATCTTTCTTGTCTATTATTAATTTGTTGACAATCATTATCTCCATAATTGTCTATGTCTACCCAACCTGCCAAATAGTTTTCACCAATCCGCATTTCCTCTCTATCCTTAAATGCAATCTTGTATTCAAAATAGCTTTCCGTATCATTCAAAGCATTATCTCTATTCAAATCCTCTTTATCAGGAAAATTACTGGCACCTAAATTTCTAGGATCATAACCGCTATCTTGTACTGGTGAGTTACCATCAGGGCCATTAAATTTCTTATAACGTCTTAAAATATTTTCTCCAGGAACAGCATCAGGAAACTCATCTATCAAATCATTATATCTGATATCCAAAAATGATTGATGATTATCTCCAGCAGGATCTTCATTCACCTCCTCAAAGGCTTCTTCACTCACCGCTCCTTTTAATTCATCTAGGTAGTTGGCAAAGAATACACGCTCATCTCTATCTGCTAAACCATCAAAACCAATATCCTGATTACGTCTAGTATTTTCATCATTATCAAATGCATTGGCTACTGGTCGTTTCTTGGATACAATCCCCCAATCTGTTTCAACAGTACTTGGGATTTCATCTGCACTAGGAAGCGTTTGTTCAAAGAACTGTCTAGAATCTTTGAGAATATCCTCTGATACATTTCCTAGGTTCAAATATAATTCTCCATATTTACCATCCTGTTGAGAACCATCATAATACATAAATGGATCTAATACCCAGAATTCTATAAATTCTACATTCACCTGTTCAAAATCCTTATGTGGACACTCCCTCATAATTCCTCCCCATCTTGATTTGGGGTCTAAGAGTTTTCCATCTTCTGCTACACCAGCGGAGTATTGCGTTGGGTTCACATCAAAATTATAAGGTCCTCTCTCGTCTGGATAGTAAGAGACATCGAAAGTACGCAATAAATTACGACGCAATTCACTTTGTGCTTGTGGAAATAACTCATTTTCAAAAACCTGTCTACTATAAGGCCAACAAGATGCCTCTGTACTAGCTACATCAGGAGTTAATAAAAGCTCTCCATCTCTATCTCTTCCAGCTCCACTATTACCATTACCAAAAATGAAGTCGATAAAATACCATGACATTTGCGCTCGGTTGAATCCATAGCTCACATCATTGGTCAATATAGATTCTTCATATCTATTGTCATTTCTTCTAGGTGTACTGGCTAATGACCATTCCGCCCAGTTGGTATGTAAAGGGTAAGGCGTATTGGCTCCCTCAAAGTCATCAATATAAACTGTTCCATCCTCATTCTCTACTACATTTACCAACCTACTGTGTCCAGGCAGAAAAGCCGCCCCTTCTGCATTGAAAGAAATGGAGGAAGGTTCTTTGGTATCTAAACCAGGTATTTTATCTAAGAATCGGGTTAAACCAGGTGCATCTCTAAAAAAGCTCATATCTACCCCTGCCATTGCATTGGCAATAGGGTCATCCCCAAAATTCACCTTCTGCGTATAAGGTCTCTCGGATAAACGAACCAATGTAGCTCCTAGTGTAAAGTCATCGTTAATCCAATAATCCATCCTAGAACCGAGATAGGTTTTTTGGAGCAAACCAAAGGTGGCATTGTCTTCATAATCAACATGAATTTGCTGCCCAGAAGTCAAATAAGCGTCATTTAGGATGATTACTTTACCCAAACCATAATTGACCTCATAATCTACTCCTTCCTGTAATCTACGAGCCCCCACCATAACCACTACAGATCCTCTAGGAACGTTAAAGGCATTAAGGGATATCTCGGAGGAGATATTGGATTTATAGGTTCCTTTAATGACAAATCGGTCAAATTCAGGAAATTCTGCGGCTATAATTCTAGTAGAATCATATAATTCGTCATAGACATAACGTTG
>JAHDFT010000200.1:0-3939 GCA_020628015.1 Bacteroidota bacterium | reverse complement strand
ACCTTAATAAGTGGTCTTCCTTGTATGCCATTGGCTTCTGGTAAATAAGGTACTGCCGCACCTGTTGGATTTTCATAAAAGACATTCAATAAGAAATCCCTTTCCTCTACCTGAAAAGCTCCTAATGCATACACATTCTTCATCATCAACTTCCACATAGGCAGTTTCACAAACCGAGTACTGGTTTTCAACATTTTTACTAGCAAAACTTGTGGATCTTGCTTAGAATCTGCTGCTGTTACTTCCTCTGAAAACTGCCCGACTTTATACACATTTCCATAAATATCCACATATTCATAAGCCACCCCTAAAACCTCATTTGGTCTTAGTGCAAAATTTAAGGAAATATAACCTAGTTGCGGATCAAAGGTATATTCATCTGTTCTCAACAAACGTGCAGAGGTTTTTTTGAAATCTCTTACATCCCTCAAACCATGTTGTGTCTCTAGGGAGTAAGAAACCGTTTGGAGTTTCTTAGCCGTTTCGTCTTTGTTGAGTTTGGCGTATAGGTTATTGGCATTATTCTTAGGGAAATCTGAGCCTAAAGGAATAATGCTCGAATTGGTTAGATGTTCTGCTTTACCTTCTCCAAGGTCGGTTAAGGCTACTATATCTCTTTGTTGGTCTTGTGGTCTAGTTCTCGTATCGTTAATATAAACTTCTAGTCTTTGGATAATGACTGGTGAGTTGATAAAAGGGTAATCTTTAACAGCAGGCTCAAAATTATCTCTAAAATAATGAGAAAGGAAGAAGTGCCTGTTTTCATCGTATCGAGAAGCCTGTACTTCAAATTCTTGTTGCTGTCCTCCATTCTGTACAGAAATTCTTTTACTACGAGATTGTTGTTGGGAGATTACATTATTAATGGTCAAACGTCCGAATTTCAACTTAGCTTGTGCGCCAAAAAGACTTTGTGAACCAGGAATAAGTTGAGTAGGTAGCGGAAACTGAATATCTCCTGCTCTCAATTCTTGTATAATTTCATCCTCGTTTCCAACATATTCCAATTTAATCTGATTATCAAAATTAAATTGGGCTTCTGTATTATAATTTGTATTGACCTTCAGCTTATCTCCAATTTTTCCGACTACCCCTGCATTAATTCCGACCCAAAAATCTGGGCTAAATTGTGGTCGTCCGAAGGTTTGTAAACCAGGATTATTGATTACTTGCCCTCTAAATCCTAATCTCAGTTGAATATTTCCTGTTGGGGTAATCTGTATTTCTCCTAAACCTAAACCTAAGTCTTTGCGAATGTCATCCATACTTAGACTAAGCTTAGGTTGTAGCCCAACCCCTTTTACTGGACTAGAAAGGCTTGTATTGGAAGACCAGTTCCCTGCTTCAATATTTGCCTTCTTATATTCCCAATATTCCTCAAAGCTCATTACGGTAGGGTATCGAATATCTTGCCCACCAACTTTTTCGGTAATAATATAAGTATTCGTTTCAGGATCATATACTACTTCCCTTTCTATACCTGCTGGATCTTTTAAATCAAAGGGATTTTTATTATTCCCTCCTGATACAAAATCTCCTGTTCGCTCTTTCAAGGGATAAATGATCGAATCGGGCGGTAATGGTAGTGGTTCAAACGAAAATTCATTTGTCCAGATCACCTCACTACTGACTAAAGAAGGCAATAGGTAGGGAGACACCAAACCTGCATCAATAGCAGAAATGGTTTCCATTACTGTTGTTGATTCAGATGGTGTTGTGTCCTCTGCTTTCAAAGCGAAAGGAATAATGAGGGACAGGGTTATAAATGAGCAAACCTGTTTAACAGAATATTTCCAACTCACGGTGATAGTTGTCATTAATTATTTTGATGATTTAAGGAGGAGATGAGATAAATTAGTTCTACAACTAAAAGATATTGTCTTTTGTAGGAAAGAGCGGTAGTGAAAAAGAATTTCGATATGCAAACGATATATAACTCTAAATAGCTAAAGAATATTGTTCTAGCCTAAGTAAAAATCATAAGCGATTTAGGGCTTCTTTGATCAAAATCTCTACACTACTAGGTTTCAGCCCTCCTCGATAAACTTTATCAATTGCTTTTTTAGCAAGCGGCTTGCCAATACCTAGTGTTACCAGTGCGGTCAAAGCCTCTTCCTTAAGTGCAGCAGTTTGATCTTTGCCCATTGTGGGAAGCGTTTCTGTTCCTACCGTTTTTTGAATCTTATCTTTCAATTCCAATACCATTCTTTTGGCCGTTTTTGGCCCAATACCTTTCACAGATTTTAGCAAGGCTATATTTTCACTTAATATAGCTTCCTGCATTTCTTGTGGATTAATTGACGATAACATGACCTGTGCGGTTGCAGGGCCGATACCAGAAACACTAATTAATTGTATAAATAATTGTCTTTCGACATCCTCTGCAAAGCCGTAGAGTGCCTGTATGTCCTCCTTTACATGGAAATAAGTAAAAAGTTGAGTATTTTCGGGATTCGTGATTTTAGTATAAGTATTTAGACTAATATGGATGTGATAGGCGACTCCTCCGTTTGTCTCTATAATGACATAAGTTGGCGTTCGACTAACTAATTTTCCTCTAATGTAAGCAATCATTCCATATCTGATTTGAACGGTGTGTAGGGGGTAGTAATAATAATACGGGTCTTTGTCTGAAATGCTTGTATCCTTATGATCGGATCACTCATTAAGCATTGCTGCTTTCGGCGCACAAAGGTAAGTTATTTTTTTAAAATTGACCTAAAATATACATTTTGATCTGAATTGAATACATTTCGTTATAGCACTATCTTTCATGAACTCCCGATTGCTAATGCAGGTTTTCGCCACAATACTTGCAAAACAAAGCATCCTTATCATGCCCATCTTCATTACAAGCACTACAAACCTGTGTACTTAATTGCTCTTGAGGCTTGATATTGATCATTTCGGAAGTGACAATCCCTGTAGGTACAGCAATAATGCCATAACCTGTCAACATTAATATTGCAGCAATAAATTGTCCAAGTTCAGTAGCAGGTGCAATATCCCCATAACCTACTGTGGTCATTGTCACAATTGCCCAGTAGACACTTCGAGGAATACTAGAAAATTGATTATTGGCCGTACCTTCTATTAGATACATGAGCGTACCAGAAATGAGGGCTACATTGATCACCATTGCCAAAAAAACGGTAATTTTTACTCTACTAGCCATTAAAGCTCCTAGTAAAAGACTAGACGCTCCTAAATAACGAGCCAATTTAAAGACCCTGAAAATTCTCAACAATCTTAAGGTCCTAAAAATCATTAAATACTGTGATCCTTGAAAAAAGAAGCTCAAATAGGTAGGCAGGATAGAAACAAGGTCTACAATCCCATAAAAGCTAAAAATATATTTAAAAGGTTTTTTAACAGTCCAAATTCGCAAAACGTATTCAATAGTAAAAATGATGGTGACAAACCATTCTAAATAATGAAAGTAATCACCATATCGAATGGTATAATCTCTTACACTTTCCAGCATAACAATAATAACACTGAATACAATTAGAACGAGAATTATAACGTCAAAAGCCTTGCCTGCTGGCGTATCTGCTTCAAAAATAATCTCATGTAGTCTTTCTCTTAGACTTGTACAATATTTATATCTTTCCATTATAAAAAATTACACCTTGAGAACAGAAAAATAATTTTCTTATTTTTCACTTGCTCTTTATTTTTGATTGTCAATAAGTCCTGTCTGTCTAAATTATACGACAGTCTTATTCCCAACTAAATAACAGGAAAATTCTTGCTAGGGCAGCAATAATTACTTCATTTTAGGTTAAGGTCTGCCCAAATTGGTATCCAATAAAAATCCTTCTGTATATTGATTAGTGATGGATTAGAAATAAATTAGGCCGAAATAGGCTTTCAATTATTTCGTCTAAGACAAGGCGCAAAAATAGCGCATACATGGAATGTACGTAATATTTTTGT
>JAHDFT010000199.1:7229-9454 GCA_020628015.1 Bacteroidota bacterium | reverse complement strand
CTGCCACCATAGGAAAGAATGGCATCCACATGTAACCAAAAAGGCGACCAAGCCATATTTAGACTGGGTAACAATAGAATAATTACTTCAAAATCTGGGCGTTCAATTTCGCCATAATGCATGACTTCGGGCTTCCATATACGACCTTTTACTTTGCCAGGATACAAACCAACCCCTTTGACATGCCCATCCATTTCTCGATTCGAAATAGGGAAAAAACGTTCGGGAGTAGATTCGGGTATATGTTCTCCTTTATAAAGATGGTAGTCGGGCTGCAAGGTATACCGTTCAGGGAAATGTTGATCTCCTTTTTGCCACCAAGAAGGCTGTAAAATCCCACTTGTATCAAAGGGCAGACTCGACCAATTTCGATTGGCATCCACTTCTTTTAATTCCCATCTAAAACGATACAATTGAAACACAAATTGCCGCTTGATTTTTTCTCGCAATTCAATATGTCGATAGAAAGGACGGAGTAACCAGCGTTTCAATCGTCCCTCTTTTTGCTCAAATTGAATGGCTTTGGAGCTGGATTTATGGAATAATTGAGCAATCCAGTCATGAGATTCATATTCATCAAAGCGTTTTAAGCCAATGTCAATTTCATTAAAGCCTCTAAAGGCATTTTTATCCAAGAAATCATCTTGGGATAGTTTGTTTTGGTTCAAATCCCAATAGGACTTAAAATAATGCTGTTGGTTGACAGGTAGGGTGAAGGAAGGGCTGAGGAGCTTTACTTTTTTAAAAAAACGATAGAGTAATACTTGGTA
Source organism: Bacteroidota bacterium (assembly GCA_020628015.1). Classification (GTDB taxonomy): domain Bacteria; phylum Bacteroidota; class Bacteroidia; order Chitinophagales; family UBA2359; genus JAHDFT01. Next base: position 8,684 of record JAHDFT010000199.1, on the reverse strand, counting down.
AAAATGAAGCTGAATATCCATTTCAAACCAGTCTCGATAAAGATTTTCGAGGTCTTTTTCAAAATCCTGCCAAGTTTGTTCTGGTTGGGCTTCCCATTCTATAGCACGTTGTTGATACTTGATTTCTGTCTGTCGAGCAATAAAATACTTTTTGCGTTCAACAAGTCCATTTAAGCCTACTATATGTTTGACCGTTTTCCAAGCCCATTTGGTCTTAATGCGCCATTTTTTCCATCCTGAGAGATAACAATGATAAGGATCTTGTAAACCTAGAAAACTCTCGGCAAAATCGGAGTCGAAATCGCTGAGGTGATCGAGTAGGGTATTGACTTTGAGTAACCTTTTTTCTGCATCAATAAAAATAGGCAGTTTACCTTTAGCTGGCGTAGTAGCAATGGTGCTTAGAAAGGTATTGAGGGCAGCAATATAGCGTTGTTCAATATTATTATAGTATTCTGAATGGAAAAAGGCTGCTTTTTCAGATAATAAAGGATAATACAATAATTCAATAGGCATATCTTTAGGAAGGGCTTCAGCAGAAAGTAAGTATAATTTGCGATCTGCGATGCCAAATTGGATGTCAAAGCCTTGCCAGCTTTTGTTTTGCCAATGTTGTAGGAGTTTTTGACTATATTTTGCCAAGCGAACGAAATGGGGGATCATTTTCTGGAAAGGGGAGTGGCTAGGGAAAGGTTTCCAGTTAAATTTGGTTCTAAATTGTGGTAGCGGAATACTGTTGATTTGTTCTTGTGGACTATTGGCTTGGCCATTACTTCTAAAAGCAGCAGATAATAACCATACCCCATCTTTATAAGCCCTAAGTTGCCCACTCACCTCTGGATAAATCATCTCTTGTACAATCACCTGTTCCTCATCTACTTCAGGATAGGTAGAAAATACAGCTTGAATGGCAGGGGTTAATTCCTTTAACCTGACATTAAAACAACTTTGTGGATTTTCATTGGCTCGTAGTCTGCCACTAAAACTATCTCTTACGGCAACAGGGAAATTGAAAGGTAATTCCCAGTCAATATCTTCATAGAGTCCATCAGCTTGATAAGCTACTGCTCGAAAATGAGGCGTAGGAATTTTCAATTGCCGAAAGGATTTTAATATTTGTAAGCGATTGGACATGAAAAGAGGTTATTGTTAGTAGTGGTTTTGTAATTGCAAATTTACAAAGAATATCATGTAAGGATAAATAATGAGGTATAGAGTTGCTATTTTTAATATTAAAAAGTGTATTTGAAGAGACATTTTTTTAAATTAAATGATTGATAATCAGTTTTTTATGTGGGGTGTGGTTTGTTTTTTTTGCTATTCTTAGCAAATTTTGTTTTATTTTTTTTTCTAACATTACTTTAACTTTGGAATAGTAAAGCACAACACTAGTATTACTGACTAATATGATACTAGAAATTAGTGTAATCTTTAATTTTATTCTGAGCAATTTTT
>JAHDFT010000199.1:4184-7129 GCA_020628015.1 Bacteroidota bacterium | reverse complement strand
CAAACAGGAGAGGTCTATGGTTTGGTATTTCATGATGAAAATGCTAATGGAAACTATGAGATCGGAGAGTCACTTATTGAACAAGCAGCAGTTGTTCTTAATCAGGAAGATAGTTTAAGTACGGTAACAGATGAGTATGGAATTTATCATTATAGTAATTTAATAGCTGATAATCAAACTTATACTATTACTGTTGCACCACCTACTAATTATAATAAAATTACAGACTATACTGCTTATATCAATACAAATAAAACAACAGTAAGATCAGATGTGGCCTTGTATACAGATGAACAATTATTGACATTAGGTCGTATTTCAGGGCATATTTGGGAGGATCATAATGTTAATCGTAAATATGATGGTGATAAGGAGAGTGATAATTTTGCTTGGATACCAATTGCAATTATTAATGTAAAAAGGACATTTGGGGTATGGGAGTATGATACACTAGCGACGATATTTACAGATGAGAATGGCTATTTTGAAATGGATAGCTTGTTTTATGGCGAATATCTAATTCACACTTTACAACTACCCTTCGAAGGTTTGTCAGGTGTAGAATATTTTAGTTATTTTTTGCGACCAGGAGAAGATTACTATACTACAGAATTAGAATTACAAACCAATGATCGTTATCTAGGGTCTACAGACTTTATCGGTCATTGTTGGTATGATAAAAATGCAAATGGAGCTTTTGATAGCCATGAACAGGCGATGACTGAGGTAGATATGGCTTGTACTTTATTAAATTGTGATGAATCTAACGATAATAATTATAGTTTAAATACCCTTACTGATGAAGATGGAAGATATGGCTTTTACTATATGCCTTTTACCACTTACACTTTGGATATAACAATGCCAGAGGGCTATTTTCTGTCAGACCTAAATATGACTACGGATACTTTAGGCAATTGTGAAGCCTATACTTCAGAGGGTATGCAAAATTTCCCCTTAGTCAAAGCAGAAGGAGTGGTTTATGGCATTGCTTATCACGATCAAAATAGAAATGGTCGTTATGATCCAATTGATACGCCTTTAGAAGCGGCAACTATACAATTAACAGGAACTAACGAAAAGATTTTCACAACAATCACTAATGATAATGGCGTATATGTCTTTGACTCTGTTTGGAATGGCGTTTATGAAATAAGCACCCCAGATTTAGTGGAGGAATATGCTGTTTTTCCTGAAAATGCTGATCCTTTTTTGGTAATGGAGGATAGTGTGTATATGGATTTACCTGCTTACACTATCGAGGAGGCTAATCAGTGGAAAGGAACCATTATTGGGCAAGTTTGGTATGATATCAATCACAATCGCCAAATAGATACTAATGAGCCTCCTGCGGAATCACCTGTTTTTGTTGTAACAACTGCTGGTGATACCATTACTGCCATACCTGATATGGAAGGCTATTATTCTTTAGAACAAGTACCCTACGGGGAATACATCATACAAGCCGATGATATACCAGACAATCATCAAGTAGACTTTGTAGTAGTCGATCTACTACCTGGTCAAACAAAAATCAACATTGACTTACCTATCTCTGCCTCAAATGACTACGATCAATTCACCCATATTTTTGGTTACGTTTGGCAGGACAATTTGCACCCAGATCAACAGAAAAATGGTGCTGAACCTGCTTATGCTGATGTACTCATTTCTATCTCCCCAATTCCTGATGACCTCCATCCAGTTGTGTCAGACACCGTTTACCAGTACACCACCAATAGTGCTGGATTTTATCAAGCCGCTTATTTGCCTTCGGGCAGTTATCAGATCGCTATTAATCTACCTCCAGGCCTAGACAGCCCCAACCCTATACGCACATTTCTACCGACGGAGGCTGGAACCAATAACCAAGCGGTTAATTTTCCTTTATACGAAGCAGCGGATGGTCATTTCCCCAAATTAGGGAGCATTAGCGGGCAGGTTTGGTTGGATGAGAACCAAAATGGTATCCAAGACGAGGGGGAAACAGGTCTGGAAGGCATTAAAGTTTATGACAAACTCACCCAGTCTGTCACTACAGACGAAAACGGCTCTTTTTCTTTTCATCATCTAAGTGATGGAGATTACTTTGTCCGTTTGCCTTTCAGGTCTGGCTACTCCTTAACTACCCCAGCAAATTACGAAGTCACAATTATTGATAATGCCGATTTAAGCAATGTCTCTTTTGGTTTGGTTGTCAAAGAGAATTGTGATAACAATCAAGCGTTTAGCTATTGTACAGACAATGCCTCTGCCATCACATTTTGTCAGGAGTCTTGCTTAGTCGGCAACTACCAACTATTACCCACCGATTTACAAGGTGGGCTACTCACCCAAACTGGACTAAAATGCCTCACATATACCCCCGAAAGCGATTTTGTAGGTATTGACGCTACAACTGCCTATTATTGCAATGGTTGGGAATGTGAGGCTTTCACCGTCAAATTTGATGTTCAGGAAAGTGCTTGTACTTATCCTTTGGTTTGTGAAGTACAAGATATTTATGTCTGTCCAGAAGATTTGGCTTATCCTTTTTCTATTTGTCCAGATTTTTGTGATACAGCTTGGTCAATTGAGCCAATTACACCCAATCCTTATTGGGATGGCACTTGTTTGAACTATAATCCTGATAATGGAACAGCTCTTTTTGAGAGTAATATCACTTTTACTGTCTGTAATGAAGATTCGACGGATTGTAGCCAGATAGTGGTTAATTTTGTACTAGAAGATTGTGAAGCGATTTGGCCAGGAGACATCAATCGAGATGGAGTGGTTTTAATGGATGATCTTTTGCAATTAGGAATTTCCTATGGTATGGTTGGCCCTGCTCGTTTACATCAATCTAATGGTTGGTATCCACAATTGGCGAATGCGCCTTGGGCAATTGAGTTTTTGGATGGGGTAGATTATCGTTATGCGGATTGTAATGGAGATGGGATTACCAA
>JAHDFT010000199.1:0-4084 GCA_020628015.1 Bacteroidota bacterium | reverse complement strand
CATTGTCGATTACCAATACCACCGCCATAACTGCCCTAGAACAAACAGTAGAAATTGCTGGTGAAACTGCTGTAGGACGAATTGTAGTGGGAAATGAACCGCTAATAAATATAGCACCTCAAATCAAATGCTATCCTAACCCAACTAAGGAAAGACTATACATCACAGCCAAAGATCAACTCATCAATGCTTATACTTTATTCAATTTACATGGACAGCCTATTTTATCCACCCAAAACCTCCAAGTTACCAAAGTCGATTTAGCCTTGCCCCAATTACCAGCAGGTATTTATTGGATCGACATTACTACAACCATAGGACAAGTACGTAAAGAAGTGGTGATTCATTAATTAGTGCGTATCGTTTTATACGATTCATTACTCATTTTTAAATCATTACGAAACTATGAAATATTTCGTTTTTACTACCATGAATGAAAAGTCATTACTCGAATTGTCACCATTGCAATTGGTGATTTTATGGATGATTAGCATTTTGCTCTTGACCTTAATTGGGGTGCAAGCCAATGGAGCTGTTTTGAATGTTAATGTGTGTACATTTGTGTCATCAGTTGAAACTGTACACATAATAATCCACCCCTAGCAAAGATTTTCTCTATGTCGAATCAGAAAAGCATTTATTAAATGCCTATACTTTATACTCCGCAGCAGGTTTGCGTATTGTTGCGAATTCAGTAAATCCTAATCAAAAAATAAGGATTGAACTTCCTGAGTTAGTTTCTGGTGTATACTTCCTAGCTTTACAAACGTATACCTCAGAGATGATAAGAAAACAGATTATTATTATGCCTTAACTAGATTGACCTTAGAAACACAGACTACTCATAATTCTATTTTTAAGCTTATAAGATTTTTACCTAAAAAGATAGCCCATCAAGATTAATGATGGGCTATCCTGCCCCAAAATTTAACCCTTATCACTAATTAAGGGACTGGAAATGCTATGTCTATTTTATTACATTTTACTTCACCTCATAAATAGCAATAGAACACTATTGAACTATTTATATGTATTAAATTAGTAATCATGAGTAAGTTAATTTTTACCCAGACAATTAAAGCAACTTCATTAAAAGTTAGGTTTTTTCCCCTCTTTATTTGGGGAATACTGATTTGGGGACTTGGTATATTAACAATTAATGCCAAGCCCATTCCTGAAATTAATCAGGTAACGCAAGGATTTCAGATGCGAGGAGTGGTCTTTTATGATAATAATCGCAATGGTTTGTATGATGAAGGAGAACCATTGGCAGAGGGTGTGGAGATAATGGCCGAAGTGGATACACTAGATGATAATCAAGTAGATTATAGTTATTTTGGGGAGAGTATTGCTTTGCCAGAACCACCCGAAATTGTGTATACCATTTATACGGATACCACTCAACAAGATGGGATTTATACATTCGATCAGTTGCCAGATATATGTTATTTTCTAAGGATTGTATTACCTGATGGTTTCCAAACTTTTCAAACAGAATGGAAGATTTGTTCGAATCATGGAGGTTCCATACAGACTAACTTCCCACTCTATTCTACAGATAGTCCATTACCAACACTAGGAAAGGTTTCTGGTTATGCTTGGACAGATAGGAATGGTAGTGGCTGGCGAGAAGACGGAGAGTATTGGTATCATGAGTCTATAGTATTGAGACAAAGATATGGAGACGATATTACTTTCGCTAATATAGATCAAGATGGATATTATGAAATAGATAGTATTATTCCAGGGGAGTATCGTTTGGAATGGTATGAGAGCAATGAAGTAGGCTATAATCTAACAAGAGGAGATTATGAATTAACAATCGAAGCAGGAGCAGATTTAAGAGATCTGCATTTTATGACAACACCTTGGAATGAATGGGGAGCATATGGTACTTTATATGGAAAAGTTTGGTATGATACTAATCTCAATGGTTGGTATGATGATGAGGAGGAAGGAGTAGATACGCTTCAAGTTTTGGCGGAAGGTGATCTTGATTCTTGGTATGCTTCAAATATGATGATAGATTCTACGTATATTGATACAGCCTATAATGGAAGATGCCGTTTTCCTTATTTACCAATGGGAGGTTATTGGACAAGTATTGAAGCTCCAATAGATTATCAAACTCCACAAACAAGGCAATATGGTTTTATAGAAATGCCTGGAAACTCTAAAATTGGGATATCTAGTTTCTTGAGTTTGGACTTTCCTTTATATCCAGACGATGAGCCATTACCAGAGCTAGGCAGCATTTCAGGCTATACCTTTTTAGATGAGAATAGGAATGGGATTAAAGAGACTGAAGAAACAACAACTGTATCAGCTATTTTAAAATTATACACTGAACATCCAAGTACTAAACAATTGGTTAATATTAGAAATGTTATTGTTGATTCTACAGGCTTTTTTGAAATTAATCACCTACCCTTGGGCGAATATACAGTACGTGTAGGAATGATAGCTGGACATTATCTTTATCCACAAGAAGAAACCAATTTGCGAATCACCCATGAAGGCAATCCATATGATTTAACTACACTAGGTAGCCAACAAACTGTAAATATTGGTTATAATTATTTTGAGGATTGTCCTATAGACACTATTCCCTATTGTTTAGGAGCAGGGGAGGTTATCGAACTTTGCTTCAATCCTTGTTTCCCAGTAAGCAATATTGGATTTTCTGCTGATAACTGCATTTATACACCTTTGGAAGACCCATTGTGTTATTTGATTCAACCACATGAAGGATTTAGTGGTTTAATAGAGTGCGAATTATATGTATATAATTTTACAGGATTAAAGCTTTACTACTATTTAGATGTGAACAATCCAGATTGTGTGCCTGCGCCTCCAATGGATTGCGCTAATGATGAACCACCTGTTTGTGCTAGATTTGTGCCTGATGAGGAGGTGAATTGGGGATCAATATCAGGTTATGTGTGGAATGATGTATTACCCAATCGTTGGAGAGATCCTCACGAAATAGGATATACAGAAAATCCACGAACAATTAGTCTGTTACAAAGAGGAGAGCTAATAAAAACAACTGAGGTGAATGAATCAGATGGATTTTATAGATTGGATAGCATTTTTCCTGCTAATTATAATATTAAATTAGAGGAGCCAGCGTACATTCCAGATGGACCTCGTTATCTAGTACAAAAAACGGAGTGTGTAAAGACTATTTTTTCTCCTACAACAGCAACGGATATCACCGATTACCACTTCTTCCTTTTCGATTATGGAATTCTAGAAGAATTCGCCAATTTCTCAGGACATGTCTGGTATGATACCAATAATAATGGGGAGTATGATTTTAATGAAGAATCTGGGGCAGCATCCGCACGTATTTTTATACAAGCAGATAGCGTTGTACATCCCAATTATCCCAATAATCAGACCTCATTTATAGATACTACTAATAGCGAAGTAGGCTATTATAATAGCCATTATTATCCATTTGGTTATTATTCTGTAAGTGTAGAATTACCTGAAGGTTATACCACACCACAATTGACCTATAATGCCTATGCTTATTTTGATTCCACAGATGCGCCAGGTATGCCTACTAATGCTTTTGAATTCAATTTTCCACTACAAATAGATACGACAACAACAATAGAAGCTAGGGATTCAACAGCCATAAACACAGGCATAGACGATCCCAATTTACTAGAAACACGACTCCATGCCTATCCCATTCCTTGCAAAGATTTCGTCAATATCTATTCCATTGAATTTATATTGACAGGATACACCATTTACAATACAATAGGACAAATCGTTGATGCGGCATCCGTAGACCCCAATCATGAAATACGAATTGACCTACCTAGGTTGACGCATGGTGTTTACATCCTAGAATTGCAAACAGATACGAATGGCTTGATTAGGCGAGAGATTATTGTTATGCCTTAATTGATGGATTATTCACCCAATTTTACCTAACTAACTATAATTTATAGATGTTATTTGTTTTTTGTTCTTCATTCGACCTTATGGATTTTGTCGTTAAGAAATCCATACAGTCTTGATTTTTGGTTCTTTTGATCAAGCAAAAGAACAAACTGTTGTAATCAAG
>JAHDFT010000198.1 GCA_020628015.1 Bacteroidota bacterium | reverse complement strand
AAAACGAATCTGATGCTAATTTCTGCAAGAATTGTGGTTCCGCTTTTGAGTTATCATTATATGTAGATAGCAATCAGCATGAAAATAAAGATAGTATTTTAGTGATGGTGATCGCTTTTATGTTTATTACAAGGATATTTTGGGCTATAGTCCCTATTATTATAGGAAATTGGATGGAGGTGATGAAAATTCCTAACTTAGTTTTGAGTGTAGTATGGGGTTTTGCACCTATAGCTTTAACAATGGCTATGAAAGATAATAATCTAAAGCAACCTTTGATGGTACTTGGGATAATCTATGCTATATATAGTGTTTATGACGCTGTATTTCGGTTTATGGCTTTTTAGAGCAGACACGTTTTATTATTGAGTAGATTAAAATAAGTGAACCTTTCTTCAATAAGCTTGTAAAACTTTATACATCAAGCAAATTAAACAGTTTAAGCTTGATCGAAACACCTACAAAAAATCAATGAAAAGAATCTTCGACATCACCATGTCACTAGTCGCACTTGGAATTTTCTGTATTCCAATGCTCATCGTTGCTTTATTGCTAAAATTCAAGGAGAAACACGCCATTATTTTTAAGCAAAAACGAATTGGGAAAAATAAGGAATCCTTTGAAATATGGAAATTTCAAACGCTAGTGGATGAGGTGCCGACTGCAACAGGAAAGCAATTGCGTAGAACAGGCCTAGATGAGTTACCCCAATTCTTCAATGTCCTCAAAGGCGATATGAGTATTGTCGGTCCTAGAGCCTTGACCCAATACGATATTAAACGACTAGGCTGGGATGATGATTATCACGCCATGAGATGGAAGCAAAAACCAGGCATTACTGGTTTTGCCCAAATCTATGGCGGACAACACAGAAAAACCTCTTGGTTTTGGGATAAATACTATATCAATAACAATAATTTATGGGTGGATTTTGGAGTGATTCTAGTCTCCTTTTTGATGAATATTTTTGGTAAGACAAGGGTGCGACAGTTTATTTTTAAAAAGAAAAACTTAAAATAAATGAAAGTTAAAATGATTCTCCCTGCATTAACCGAAGCAGAAAGCCCTTTTTGGCGACCCATCAAATATTCTCTTTTTCCGCCATTAGGATTGGCTACCCTTGCCGCCTATTTATCCCCCGATGATGAAATTGATTTACAAGATCAACATGTAGAAGTACTCAATCTGGATGATGAACCCGATTTGGTCATTATTCAGGTCTACATTACCAATGCCTATCGCTCCTACAAAATAGCCGATCATTATCGAAAAAAGGGAGCCTACGTTTTACTAGGAGGCTTACACGTTACCTCACTACCAGACGAAGCCATGCCCCATGCAGACACTATTTTTCTTGGGCCAGGAGAAGAAACCTTTCCCCAATTCCTAAAAGATTTTAAAGCCAATCAAGCCAAACCGATCTATTTCTCTGCTAAACGATCTTTAGATACAATTCCCAAAATCAGACGAGATTTAATCAAAAGACATTTGTATTTAGTCCCTAATTCTATTGTGGTGACTAGAGGCTGTCCGCATCATTGTGATTTTTGTTATAAAGATGCCTTTTTTGAGGGTGGAAAGTCTTTTTATACGCAAAAAGTAGATGATGCCTTAGCCGAAATTGACCGACTACCTGGCAAACACCTATACTTCCTAGATGACCACCTACTAGGCAATTCCAAATTTGCGACTGGACTTTTTGAAGGAATGAAAGGCATGAACCGAGTTTTTCAAGCAGCAGCCACCATAGATTCCATACTTCGAGGGAATTTAATTGAAAAGGCAGCCGAAGCAGGATTAAGAAGTCTATTCGTCGGATTTGAAACCTTTTCTCCTGAGAATCTAAAGCAAAGTAACAAAAAACAAAACCTGAAAAAAGACTACAAAGCTGCCGTTCAAAGACTACATAGTTTAGGCATTATGATTAATGGCAGTTTCGTTTTTGGCTTGGATGATGATGATAAAGATGTCTTTAAAAGAACAGTAGATTGGGGTGTTGAAAATGGCATCACCACCTCTACCTACCACATTCTCACCCCCTATCCTGGCACTCGTCTTTTTCAACAAATGGAACAGGAAGATAGAATTTTAACCAGAAATTGGGATTTATACGATACAAGGCAAGTCGTCTATAAAACCACAAAGCTAACGGCTACAGAGCTTAAAGAAGGATATGATTGGGCCTACAAGGAATTCTATAACTGGTCAAATATTTTCAAGGCAAGTCTTACTCATCCAAGCGCAAAACACAAGCTAAAACATTTCTTATATTCAGGTGGCTGGAAAAAGTTTGAACCATTATGGAATTTCCTGATTAAGACCAAGAATTTGAATAATATGTTGCCTTTATTGGAGGCGATTTTGTCGAAGGTGAAGCTAGAAAAAGGGGTGAAAGGGACAGAATTCCAACCAGCACATAAGCTACAAATAAACAAAAATAAGTCTTGCTTGAAATAAGGGTATAAATACGACTATGCTTTAATTCCAAATAAAAAGACCCCCTCATTGATCTTTTCAACATCAATTACTAATTTTGCCACTACTTAGCAAGCTATTTTATACATCAGTAAAATATTAAAAATACTTGAATGTTGAAATCAATAAACTCCATTTACCAAAGCTCCAATAGCAAAAAACACCTAGGATTCTTACTATTTTTCCTAGTATTATGGCATCATCAAAGTCAAGCACAGGATGACGTAATGATGATGGAAGAAGAAGTAATGGAAGTAGAGGTAGAATATACCCAAGAAGAAATCGAAAAAGAAAAAGCCATTCCAGCTGATGAATACATTGCGAGAATGCTTTTAGATGATATTATTGAGTATGAGCATTTGTTTTCTTGGTATCATGTCAATAATCAAAAATATGTAGTGGTATTCAATGAAATGTACAAATTAGGCATACCTGAAAAGGGCACAAAGCAATTGTATGTTACTGATAATGGTGTTTCGGAAAGCTATATTAATACCGTTAAAAATATTTTTGCCAAAAAAGTAGAAAAACCACAACGAGCCATTTATTGGATTCACTTTGATGAGGAAGGTAATATTAGCGAAAGCAAAGTTGCCTTTTCAGATGATATTGCCCGTGCCTATCGAATGCGTTTAAAACCGTTCCAAGTAGGAGAGAAAGCAGAGATTTTGTATGATGATTTTTACAAGGAAACCGAAGTCGATATTATTGATCATTGGACTTTTGTAAAGTATCCTTGCATGACTGTTCAGGTGGGATATGGCACTAAGAAAGTCATCGACCAACAAAAAGGAAAATACCTATCCTCCTACCACAATGCCAAACTCTATCCAATTGGGGATCAAGCCTTTGATAAAAATCACATGATTGTCCTTCGAGGAGTAGTGAATGGGAAATATGGTGTAGTTGATCCTTACTACAATATTCTTATCCCCTTTGAATATGATGAAATAGGTGATTTTCAAGGAATGGGAGATAAAAGCTATGCGCCTGTTAAAAAAGAGGGTAAATATGGTATTATGGATCAAAATGGTACCATGCTTTTCGATGCAGAATACGAGGCAACAGGTTATTTTAGAAATAATAAATTGGAGCTGAAGAAAGATGGGAAATATGGCATTGTGAATCTAAAAAAGGAGATTATTTTACCTTTTGAATACGATAGCATTGTGAATAGAAATCGCCACAATTATACAGTAGTCAAAGATGCTAAATGGGGGATTGTCAGCAAAGCAAATGAAGTTTTATTGCCTTTTGAATACGATGTTTTAGAAAAAATTCATTGGATAGATATTAATGCAGAAGATGCACTTTTGAAATTCAAGCAGGATAATAAATGGGGAATGGTGACTTCCAAAGGCAAAGTTATCCACAAAGCCATTTCTGATCGCTATTTTATGCATGGTATCGCTGCGGAAAGTAATTCCAAACGCACCCTTTTTGTCTTTGAACAGGATAAAAAATTTGGTTTACTCGACACAGAAGGGAATATTTTAAATGAGGCGAAGTATGATTACGTCAAGCGAGCCTATGTAAAAGGAAGACATCAGTTGATTGGCGAGTTGGATGGTAAATGTTTTCAATATACACTCACAGCAGGTAAATTAGTGGAAGTGGCTTGTGAGGAAATTAGGGATTAATTTGGTGAAAATATTCGAGCAATAGGACTGGATTATGAAACTTTAAATTATGAAAAGGGATTGGCTTTTTTGTTGATGACGGTGGGTTCCCTAGCGGATTTAGAATGATTCAAAGACGTCATCGATAACTTAAAAGAATAAATTGCTGGGAAAATATTTTTTGAAAAAAAAACTGGATTTTCTTAATTCAATACCTTATATTATCTTTGAATGAGTGTTTTTAGGAATAAAAATCCAAATAATGCTGTTTAAATGTAAAATAATTGATTATGGTAATTGAATTCTTTGTCCGTAATTTTAGATCAATAAAAGAGGAACAGAGCCTAAATTTGACTGCGGTTAAAAAATTTTCATCAAAAGAAAATCATGATAACATTACAATACCTGATGAAAATCACTATAAGATTCCTATGGTGAAATCAGGAGTCATATTTGGAGGTAATGCTTCTGGCAAAAGTAATATGCTGAAAGGCATAAGTGCGCTGAGTTATTTAGTGGAAAGGTCTATGGATTTTAGATTAGATGAAGAAATTGAAGCCTATGAGCCTTTTAAATTATGCAATAAAACGAATATTGCACCAACATCATTTAAGATTGATTTTATTGCAAATAATAAAATGAGGTATTTGTATATGGTGGAATTTAATAAGTATAAGTTTTTAAAGGAAGAATTATATTTTTATCCTCATTCTGCAAGGTCAAGAAAAACAATTCTTTTTAAAAGGTCATTAAAGACAGCAATCCAATTTGGTGTACATTATAAGGGACGAAGGGATTTTGAAATTTATGACAATCAACTCATTTTATCTCAAGTAGGAATTAGACCTATAAAATCACTTATTGCTCCATTTCGCTTTTTTTCCAAGTATCTATTTTGTTCAACAATTCATGATACAAGATATGACGATGCTATTATACAGTCTTTTACCAAGCTAATAAAAGAAAAAGAATCAAAATTCCAATCAAATATTAATAGAATAATTCGAGCAGCAGATACAGGTATTGTAGAAGTGCGAACAAAAGAGCATAACGATGATGCATTTAAGTTTCCAGAAGACATACCTCAAAAATTAAAAGAGGAAATAATTGATCAGTATAAACATAGAATAAAAACAGTTCACCCAATTTATGAAGGTGAAAAAGTTATTGGTGAAGAATTATTTGATATTCGAGATGAGTCAACAGGAACAATAAAACTACTAGTAGTGGGCGGTTTAATAGTAGAGGCACTTCAAGATGGTTCTACTATTATTATAGATGAGCTTGATAAAAGTTTACATCCACTAATTTCACAAATGTTGATCAAATTATTTAATAGTAAGGAAAATAACCCTAATAATGCTCAATTAATTTTTGCTACTCATGATATATCATTGATTAATAGAGAGTTATTTAGATTAGATCAACTTTATTTTGTTGAGAAAGATTATAAAGGAACCTCTAAATACTATCGTTTATCAGATTTTACCAATATATCAAAAGTAGCTCCCTTGTCAAAATGGTATATTTTAGGAAGATTTGGGGCTGTTCCCATGATTGATGAATATGAACTTTCTCTTGATTTAACCAATACTAAAGAATATGAAAGCGAGGAAGTTTATTAGAATTTTATGCGAAGGAGCTAAAACGGAACCAAATTATTTTAGGGGAATAATTAAGGTAAACCAAATACAAGGAGCAAGAATTGTTAAGCCAAAAGACAATTCCCCAATAGGAGTTGTGAAAGCAGCTAAAAAGGAAATGGAAATAGCAAAGAAAGCTAGAATTCCTAAAAAAGATGTAGAGGTATGGGCAGTCTTTGATAAAGACCAACATGCCAATTTAGCGAATGCTATCAAAATGGCAAAGGACAATGATATAAAAGTTGCCTTTTCAAACATATGTTTTGAGTTTTGGATTCTTTTACATTTTGAAAAATCTACTAAACCATTTCGTACTTGTGATGAAGTTATAAAATATATTCGACAGAACTATGATCAGGAATACTCAAAGAAAAATGATCATTTTGAAAGATTAAAAGATAAAATTGAGTTCGCTATTCATAATAATCATTGGCTTATAGAAAAACATTGGAAATTTGAGCTTCAGAATGGGAAACCATTTTACGAAATTAATCCTTACACAAATGTTTACAGTTTGGTTGAGTTTCTTTTGGAATTAGACTAATTTTTTAAAATAGAATGTTATGAATCGGCAATTAAAAACACAAATCCTACAAATCATAGAGGGATTACCAGAAAAACAATTACAATCCTTACTAGAATACCTACAACAACTAGAAAAGGAATCTAATGAACAATTAGAATTAGAACAAGCATTACTAGAAAAAATATTTGCAGAAGATGCAGGATTATTGAAAAGACTAGCACAATGATCAATACACAATCAACTTTGAAAATTCACGAATTAGCAATCGAAAAATTTGGTGGGAGTACTGGACTCAGAGATAATGGACTATTGGATTCTGCCATACAAAGACCTTATGCCACTTTCGCCCAACAAGATTTATATCCTACACCTGTACATAAAGCGGCGGCAGTAGTAGAAAGTATTGTTAAAAACCACCCCTTCTCGGATGGAAATAAACGAACAGGCTATATTTTGATGAGATTACTCTTATTAAAAGCCGAGATGGACATCAATGCCACAGAAGAAGAAAAATACCAGTTCATTATTCAAATTGCAGAAGGGAAACTGGATTTTGATGCCATTTTAGCATGGCTGGAAGACAAAACAGAGTAGATTTATAACAGCATAATCGTGATGATGTATCATTGAGACACATCATCACGGTTACAATCAAAATATTACCTCAATAAAACCAACTGCTCCACGCCCCATCTTTCCACACCATCAAATTGATACCGCAAAAAGTAAATAGCAGAAGGATAAGCCCCCAAATCAAGCTCCTTTCGACCACTAGGAATATTTGTCCATCTTTGTAGAATCTTCCCATTTGCATCCGTCAAAAACAACTCCTTCACCTGCTTATTGACATCCACATTCACATACTGCTCCGCTGGATTCGGATAACACAAAAAGCGATGAACGGACAATTTGGGATTATTCGGATTGTTTTGATTTTGAGTATGCTGCTTTTTGGAATCCTTTTCATTCTTAATAATAGGCAAATCAGCAATTTCATCCTTCAAGTTGGCAAGATCACAACCTGGTAAGAAAGCATATTGGTCAATCAATCGAACAAATACATCATTCAATAACTCCACCTTAAACTCATCTGTAGTCGGTTTGATATGAGAATCTCCAACACCACTATCATCGGTCAAAAAAACATAAGTCCCATTAGTTGCCAAAGCCATCGACCGCATCAAATACTCCGTATCTTTTTGAATTCCACTACAAGTAATAGGAATAATACGTACCCCCATCTCAGCCGCTTGAATCATTGAATTTTGTAATGATTTAAGGACTGTTGGGTTGTGGTGAGGTGGTGCATCCAATATCAAGAAAAGCAATCGACTCACCGCATTCTCACTCCATGATAAACTATTCAAAGCTCGCTCCAAAGCAGTATGCACCGCTTCAGGCATATCTCCACCCCCTCGACCATATTGCTTATTGACAAATTCAATAGTCTTTTTGGCATCAGTCGAAAAATCAGACTTTCTAGTTAAATAATCATCGAATTCATCTCGATAAAACATACTGCCCCAATTAATGCTTACCTCTTCCTGTGCTGCTTCTGCCTTCGCCATTACATCCACCAATTCCGCCTTCAAATATTGAATCTCATCATCCATAGAAGAAGTCGCATCCACCACAAACAAAACATCCATTTGCTTGGCCGAATTACAATCCGCATCAATTTGAATTTTATTAATACCATTATGAAAAGCAGTCACCTTCTTCTCCTTTACCTTTTTACCCCCATGATTAATTTCAAGACTTAAATTACCTTGTGTTTCCTTCTTTTGAGCTGTATTAGTCGTAAAAAGATCCGCCCACAATTCTGCCTTTCCAGTATTATCCGTTTTAGCCTGCCAAATCACCCGTCCATTTTGATCCTTTAAGCTTACATCAGCATCTACCACAGGCGTATTCTTTTTATTCACCACCTGCACCATATATCGCTTTTGTGGATAAATCCTCCAATGTTCCCTCCATTCTTTTAATTGATTATCCGTAATATCGCCCCAAAGTTTCCATTTACTAAAATCATTAATCTCACCAGCAGTTAATATACCAGCTTTAGCTTGATTGATACTGGCTGGTGTTATTGCGAGTGATCCAGCCTTAAGCATTTCCCGCTCTTTCTTGATTTCCTTAGCCATTTCTGCTCCATCAAAAGTATTTTTTTTAGGAGACCAGTCTGCCATTTCCTTCTTAGATTTTTTATCTGATGTGGTTGCATAATTTTTTTTAGCTTTTTCGTATTTAGAATATTCAGTAGCTGACCAGTCTGCTGATTTCTTTTTAGATTTTTTATCTGATGCAGTTTTATAATCTCTTGTTTCTGCTTTCTTAAAATTATTATACGTTCCTATTTCGTCAACAGGTTTTGGAGCAGGAGGTGGCGGAGCAGGTGCTGGCACAGGTTTAGCCGCCTTTTTTTTCGACTTTTTAGATGTAGATGATCTTGGTGGAGCGATTGACCAGTCTGCCGACTTCTTTTCTTTTTTACTACTTTTTGCATAGTCCATATCTGCGGATTTTTCTGCTTTTGCTTTTTTCTCAGACTTGTCATAAGCATCATACATTACATCATCTGCCGAGGCTTCTTTTTTGTCCTTTTTTGATTTGCCTTTAGGTGACGTAGGTATAGCAGGTATAACAGGTAATGCTTCTTCTGCTTTTTCCATATCTTCAAAAGCTGTTTTTTCTGCTAAAGAAACAGTAATGTCAATAATTGTAATACTATCGGCTTTAATCACTATATCATCAAACCTTTGTCTATCGTAATTTCGCTGCTTAGTAATTAAGGTATAACTAGCAGGAGCAAGTGATAATTCAAATGTTCCATCACTAGCTGTTTGAACATAATTCACCACCTTTTTATCATCAGTTGTATAATATTGTATATTAAAGTCTGGTACGCCTTTTTTGGCATAAAAATCAACAACTTTTCCTTTCAAGGTACCTGTTTGTGCCTTTGTGATTAATGAACAACTAAATAATAAGAAAACCACGAAGAAGGGTAGATAGCTCTTTTTCATAATGTGCTTTTTGTTTGGGTATACAAAATAGGTTAGTGATGGATTAGAAATAAATTAGACCGAAATATCCTTTCAATTATTTGAGTGTATGACATATTGGGGGGAAGGTGCAATCCTTATTATGAGGGTCTTATACTTAGAATTGGGTATGTTAGCTATTTTTCT
>JAHDFT010000197.1:7196-9469 GCA_020628015.1 Bacteroidota bacterium | reverse complement strand
CGTCTAGTTTCAAATTTCTCTAATCAAAATTGTAAACTTATTTTTCACTTGTTCCCTACAATCATTTATTTCTTATCTAGCCGCTTTATTTTTAATCAAAACGTTGATTGATATGAATGTGAAGCCATGCTCACCAAAATTTTCTACTTTAAAACTATTGTATTTAATCCCAATTTTCTTATTATTAAGCCTCTCTTCCTGCCAAAAAGAAGATTTACTAGGCGAATTAACAGGCACTTGGCAATTGGACAAATATAAGTGGCTCATTACGGGTGCTGTAGGCAAGGAAAATAAAGATTTGCCCAGATCTATTATCTTAGAATTCGAAGATGATGGCATTACTGGCACCTATATCGGTCAAACACCCGCCAATAATGATTGTACCGCCAATTATACTTTAGAGGATACTGATATTACTTTTAAAGACATTAAAGGCAATACAAATGAAGAACCTGAATGGGGAAAAAAGTTTTGGCGATCTATTAATACGGTAGAATCTTGGCGCATTAAAAATGGTAAACTTTGGCTTTTTCATACGGGCGAAAGAGAAGCTATGATTTTTAAACGGGTGAATTAATCTGCAAAATCGGGAATTTATTTTTCACTTGTTTCTTATCACAACCAACAAAAACCAAACAATAATGAAATCTTCCTACATCAAGTCTTATAAGCAACATAAAATTACCCAATCTTACGACGGTATTGTCATTGGTTCAGGGATTGGCGGTCTAGCGACTGCGGCAATTCTGGCTAAAGAAGGCTATAAAATACTCGTTTTAGAACGGCATTATACGGCTGGTGGTTTTACCCACGTTTTCAAGCGTCGGGGTTATGAATGGGATGTGGGAATTCATTATATCGGAGAGGTGCATCGTCCTTATACCGAATTGAGCTGTTTATTCCGTTACATTTCCGATAATCAATTGGAATGGGCAGAAATGGGTGAGGTATATGATAAAATTATCTTTGGTAAAAAGGTGTATGAATACCATAAAGGAAAAGAGGCCTTTAAAAAACAGATGAAAATCTATTTTCCTGCTCCTAAAGATCAAGATGCTATTGACGAATACGTTGATTTAGTCTATAAGGCACAGAAGTCTGGACGCATGTTTTTTGCTGAGAAAGCCCTACCTAAAGCGGTGAGTTGGTTAACTGGTAGTCGTATGCGAAAAGCCATGTTGGAATATTCTAAGAAAACGACTATAGAGGTCTTACGTTCTATTACCGATAATGAAGAATTAATCGGTGTATTGTGTGGACAGTATGGAGATTATGGTATGGCTCCTTCTAAGAGTAGTTTTATCATCCATGCAATGGTGGCCAAGCATTTTATGAATGGAGGAAATTTTCCTGTTGGAGGTAGTAGTCGAATTGCAGAGACGGTTTCGGAGGTGATTGGTAAAGGAGGTGGCTTGGTATTGACCAATGCAGAAGTTAGTGAAATTCTTATTGAAAATGGTACAGCTACAGGAGTCGAAATGGCGGATGGTAGGATTTTGAAAGCTCCGATGATTATTAGTAATGCAGGGGTTTTCAACACCTTTGGCAAATTGGTACCTCAAAAATGGCGTAAAAAGTACCAACTTCCAGAAAAACTACGAGAAGTCAAACCTTCTGTTGCTCACTTGGGGCTTTATCTAGGTTTCAAACATAGTGTAGAAGAATTAGGGCTTAAGAAAGCCAATTACTGGATTTATCCTGATAATTATGATCATGATACCAATGTAAAAAACTATCTCGAAGATCCTGACAATAATCCATTTCCTGTTGTCTACATTTCCTTTCCTGCTGCAAAAGATCCTGATTGGAGCAATCGTTATCCAGGTAAGGCAACGATTGACATCATTACCCTTGCGCCTCATGAATGGTTTACCAAGTGGGAAGATACTCGCTGGAAAAAGCGTGGCGAGGATTATGATACCTTCAAGGAGCGATTGACTCAACGCCTCCTCAAAAAGCTCTACGAATTTGAGCCACAATTGGAGGGTAAATTGGATTATTACGAGTTGTCAACGCCTTTGTCTACGCAACATTTCTGTAATTATCGCAAGGGAGAGATTTATGGTATCGACCATAGTCCGCACCGTTATGACCAAACTTTTTTGCGGGTGCATACACCGATTAAAAAGTTGTATTTGACGGGACAGGATATTGTTAGTTGTGGTATTGGTGGTGCGCTTGCGGCAGGCATGTTGACGGCTGCGGCGATTACGAAGAAGGATTTGTCTACGAAGATTCGGAAGGCTGCGAGTGTTGAAGAAAAAATGGTTTAA
>JAHDFT010000197.1:0-7096 GCA_020628015.1 Bacteroidota bacterium | reverse complement strand
ATTAGCATATAATTCATAAATGAATTATATGCTAATGAAAAACCAAATCCTCCCTCCATTACATCATCACCTGCGGACAACCATAATCCTTCGACTTTTTATTACGATTACGCTTCTTCCACTTCACCCTCAATTGATTAATCTTAACCGAAGCATAAACATCCGTTCCTGTAAAAGTTGGTTCACTTTTAACAATACTCATTAGATTATCACTACCGACGGTCAAAGGACCAAAACGAAGAGCCGAACCTAGGCGAAAGCCTTGATTTTCATACATCACCATAGGTACAGCAATAGACATAAAACGAAACTCTAAGCGAGGTGTAACAGCGATCATATTGGCTCTTTGCCCCCCTACTCCTAGAAGATTTAAACGTCGAACGATTGTACCATTGACCCAAAGATTCTTGGTCAAACCTAGATCACCTTGTAGACTCAAAGCAGTTGGTAAAGCCATTCCGAATTGCTCTTGTTGCGTATGCGTAACCGTCTCCCCTACTTCTGCATTGACTACCTCATAAAAATCCTCTGGGTTTTCTACTTCATTAAAGGCGGTCAAATCCACCGAAAAAGCTCCATCACTCTCATAAGTATGTGCTTCTACATTTTTCTGATACCAGATTTTTCCTACATCTAATAAGGAAGCTCCTATTTTGACTCGGTGGTGATCTCTAGGAAATAAGGCTAAAGTCACCCCAAAATCGGCTCCGACTCCCCAGCCATTTGTACTGAATTGATATCCTTCCTCCTCAATATTACTATTAACCAAACTACTTGCCACACCTGCGGAACCATTTCCATTACTAAAATTAAGAAAGGAATTTGGCACTTTAGTAACCGTTTGTCCTTCTGCATTATGAGCATAAAATGCATCTGTTCCTTGTAAATAGCGTAAGTTAAAGCCAAAGGATAAGGAATTTTTCTCTGAATTGGTCAAGGATTTGGCGTAATTGATCCCAACTTCTGCCCAAGCCATACCGCCTGCATCCATTGCGGTAATCTCAACAGGTTCATTTACCTGATGATTTAAAAACTGATAATAACCCAAATTCGGGCTAACATCTCGCACACTAATGACGGAACGAGCAGCAGTAAAAAATCCAAAAGAACTATTTTTAACATTAAATCGGAAAGCAGGTCCCATTACCGCCGTATTCATAAAAAGATGCTTTTTTTGCTCATTATTAAAGAAATCAAAATAAATGGCACTATTATTTACCGTTGCATCATCTGTCAGGCTTGGAGCCAATTCAATATTGTCTATATTTTGTAGGATTTCAATCAAATAGGTATTTTCTAAATAACCATAATTATTGTCTACAAAAAAGCCTACAGCACCAAAGGTAATATCCCAGTTATTAGGACTAAAAACGTTGACGGAGGGGTTGAGGGTAACTCGATTAATACCAGCATAATTGTCTGCCTTGATGCCCATTTGTTCTTGGGCAAGTAAGGTGGCAGGAAGTGAACATAGCAATAGCAAAAAGAGATGGAAGATAAAGTGTCTGATCAATCGCATAATAATAAAGATTTTTTGGTTAACATTAAAAGTAAACCCCATTTTCAGTACTATCGTAGCGTATTTTAGGCATAGCTATACCATTCCTAGTTAATGAATCTTATGATAACTTAACTAGGTGTAGATATATACCCAAAGGACTAGAATTGGTACCTTTTAGGCATAGAATGATAGATGACTACTTTTAATGATCTGGATACGCTCTTGGAATAGAGTACTTATTATACGTCGATCTTTAACTTTTATTGTATCTATAAGGCATCACTTTTCTGCCTCCCCATAACATTCTTGATTCCAAGAGGTCTGATCTTCATAAGCTTCTCTAAAGTGAATCGGTGCGTAGTAGTATTGAATTTTATCTAAGAAACATTTACAAAATTGGGTTCCATCAATATCTTCTAGGCTACCTACCATTTGCTCACAATAGCCTTGATGAAAGTCCATTTCGCTTGCTTTCCAGCCATCAGGATTGACGACGGTAATGCCTTTTTCGGCTTTTCGAACCTTACGCCCAGTCTTGGTCATAACATATTTATAGCCTGCTTCCTCAATTACTTCAGGGCTTTTCACCTTATTATCTCCCTTTTTTGTACTGGCAGTTGTAGTGGTTTTCTCACTGGTTGTAGTATCTGCCTTTTGTTGACAAGCAGTTAAACTTAGGCAAATCAGTAGACAAGCCATGATATAGTAATAAGTTGGGAATTTCATAGTACTTCTTGCTTTAGTAAAATAGTTAATGAGATATAAAATTCAAATTTACTAATTATGTCGTAAATTTAGAAGCCATTTGGCAAGCTTTAACACCTTAACAATAGACACTATATACTATATCATGATTTACAAATCATTTTATTATCCCCTGAGTAACAGTCAAAAAATAATTGTACCATTTTGATTGATAAATTTAACCCTATACTTCGTTAAAAAGCCTCGCCAATGCCCTGCATTGCCTACGTTTTTTGCCTTGTCTAGGGTCAAATTTCCCTAATCAAAATCGGGGAACTTATTTTTCACTCGTTACTAGATCATTTATTCCTCTGCTATTTTTTTCAATATTGTTTGATTCATTTGATGTTTTCCTGTAAACACAATTTGTTCAAAAGGAATTTGATGCTCCACTAAGCACTGACAAATTTTGGCTCTTCCTGCCTCATTAATAAACTGATCTTCTGTGCCAAAAACCGTCCAACATTGTTCTAGTTTTTTATACACTTGATGAGCTACAGTCCAGTCAATATCATGGGCTAGATGTCCTGCCCAACAAATTAAACGATTGACTTTGACCACATCATTTGCGACCCATCGGCTTACTGTAGCAACTCCTTGTGAAAAGCCCAGTATATTAATCTTTCCTTGCCAGTTTGGAACTTGTTTTAAGGTTTGGAAATAGAGGGAATTGAGATAGTTTAAATAGTCTTTGATTTCATTTTCTCTGTCTTCGGAGGTCATCCAAGAAGGTACAGGTTTTCCTCCAAAGCCATTCCAGTAAAAACGAGATAAACCTTCTGGTGCAACAATATAATGCTTGTTTTGATCTAGGCAATTAAAATATTTGATCAAGGAAGCGGCTGGTTGTCCATAACCATGACAGACAAACCATATTTGTTGGGTTTCAGCAGAAAATGTTCCTAAAGTGTGGTATCGTGCTGTTTTTGGTATAATGAGATGATGCGTTTGTAACATTATTATAAGGATTAGTGATGGAACAAATGGAATTAATTAATTTCTTCCTATTTGGGTAAAGTAAAATGAAAATTAGCTCCCTCGCCAAAGGTAGAACTTGCCCAAATCTTTCCCTCGTGTTTTTCAACAATTCTTTTACAAATTGCTAGGCCAATACCTGTTCCTTCATATTCATTTCGAGTATGTAAACGTTTGAACACTCCAAAGATACTTTCTAAATAAGTTTCTTCAATACCAATTCCATTATCTTTAATCACAAATTCCCAAAAAGTCTCTCTCTCAGTAGCATTAATCTGAATAATCAATTCCCGTTCCTTATCATTATATTTCAAAGCATTGCTGACCAAATTTTGAAACAATTGTACCATCTGTATTTTATCCACCTTCAATTTTGGTAATTCGGCTACCGTCACTTTGGCCTTTGCCTCATCAATTCTTGTACGTAAAACCAATAAGACATTATGCACAATATCATTAAAATCAACCAATGTATGCTCATTACCCTTAGTATTCACCCTCGAATATTGCAATAAACCTTCTATCAATAAATGCATCCTTTGGGAACCATCTACTGCGTAATTAATAAATTCCTTAGAAGATTGATCTAAACCATCCTTAGCTCTACGTTCTAAGAGTTGTAAATAACTAGATACCATTCGTAATGGCTCTTGTAAATCATGCGACACCACATAGGCAAACTGTTCCAATTCCTTATTACTATTTTCTAAGCGCAAGGCATATTCTTTCAATATTTGTTGACTTTTAACCCTTTGTGTCACATCATCTAGCATTGCAATTGTATACAAGCCTTTTTCTGCATCTTTGATTACGGAGAAAGTCAATTTTCCCCAAATCACATTTCCATCTTTTTTCAAAAATTGCTTTTCCTTCATTTGACTTCTAAAAACACTATTTACAGTTCCATTATTAAGCTGGCTTCCATTTTTTAATTCTACAGCAGTTTCGATTTCTTGTTTGACTAAATCCCAATCATCTTTAAATACTACTTTTTCTAAGGATTTATTTTTTATTTCACTTTTATCAGAATAACCCAATAAATCCATCATTTGTTGGTTAATTCTAGTGATTTCCAATTTAGGGTTAATGATCACAATCCCAAAAGGTCCTTTTTCAAATACCGACTCTGAAAGCTCTTCAGTTTCTCGAACAATATTCATGATCCGTTTCTGTGTAGAAATATCTCTAGCAATTACACATGTAAAAACCTGATCTTGAATAATAATAGAACTAAACTGGACTTCTACAGGAATAATTTTCCCTTTATAATCTTTATAGTTTGTTTTGACTACAACTGCCCTTTTTTCTTTTAAATCCTTTTCTAATAGCTCATAATATTCTGGAAATCTCATATCTATATTAGACATGAATTTTTGTTTTAAATTGACAACATCTAGCTTTCCTAGTGTCTTTCTTGCCAAATCATTAGCGTAATAAATTCGATACTCATGATCTAATAAAAAGAACATACTAGGCATTTGATTAACCGATTGTCGTAATAAATCTAAACCTTCCCTAGAAATTCGATCTTGTGTAATATCCATTAATCTTATAAATAGAATATCTTCAGCAATATTATTGGATAAAGACATCACCACCATATCTAGGGCAATTTCTCGATCATCAAAAGTACGGGTAATGACTTCACTATTCCAAACATTGGAACGATCACTATTCAAAGCACTTTTAATCACCCCAAGTTGCTGTTGCAAAAAACGTAAAAAAGGAAAATGCTCTACATCCCCTCCTAAAATGTTAAATCGACTATTTCCTCCAAACAACTGAACACTACTATGATTACAATCTATAATTTCACTTGATTTAACATCATAAATAAGATAAGGATCTAAAGATTGCCTGAAAATAGCGTTCATCAATTTTCTATTGGCATTGACTTTTTTCCTAAAATCTATTTTATTAGAAATCAAAAGATAGGTCATAAAAAAACTAATCAGCATAAGCGCAACAAATTCCTTTAAGTTAACTCCTGGAGTCGAGCAATAAAATAATAAACCAATAAAGCTTATAAAACTAAACAGCAAACTAATTCGTAACCATTTATGCTCCAAAAACAGTAAATGAATGGCTATTATACCAACTAAATTAATATAAGCTTTTGCTGGTTCAAAATGATACATTCCTGTATATAGCCCTGTAGTAATCACCCAGGGAATAACCAATAAAGTCAAAAAAAACTGCCACCTTGAATACAAATAATCTGAAAAACGCATACCCACTCCTAAAAGTATAAAACTAGTGGCAGCAATAAGTCTATAATGTATTGTAGCTTTTACAATTGGATAATTTTGATATTGATACAAAGCAATTAGCCCATAAGCCAAACCTAAAACAAAAACGACCAAACTATAGTTTTTCCGTTCCTTTTGAAAGATTTCACTTAATTCTATATTGTTAAATTTGATCCTACTCTCCATTTATTGATATTCATACACTTTTTTGACAATAGAAAAAATACGATTGCCTATAAAATGTAATAACTAAATATTATTATGCACTCAATTAACTTATCTTGTTCTATACAAGTATCAAACCAAATATTTAACACTAGATACTTCAAAAAAATCTAATCAAAAACATATACGCACAATGGCACAACTATTTATTATTTGTCTAGCTCCTTTTCTTTGTAAGAAAATAGTAGAAAAAGGCAATTTGGGCAACTGGTTAAGTCCTGTACTATTATGTTTTGGCATTGGCATTTTACTGGCCAATTTTCGCCTACTAGACATCAATCCTACTATTTCTAATAGAATGGCAGAAATTACCGTACTAACAGGTTTGCCTCTACTACTTTATGCGACTAATATTAAGGCTTGGTTAAGTAGTGCAAGCTCCACGATTCTATCTTTTATGCTATTCATCGTTTGTGGTCTTTTCTGTTCTATAGTTACAGGTTATTTATTTGCTGATTTACTTCCTAATAGTTGGCAATTATCTGGAATGTTAATTGGTGTTTATACGGGTGGGTTAATTAATCTACAAGCAATTGGTATGGCTTTAGGTGTTTCAGAAACAACAATGGTTATACTAACCACTGCCGATGTTCTTGCTGGAGGCTTATTCATTATTTTAGTCACATCCGTTGCCCACAAATTTTATGGGCTTTTTTTAAAAGATTATACTACTACACATCAAAGCAAAAATGATTCCTCAATAGATTCTGCTTTGGACTTTAGTCAAACAACAAGTCGTGATTTGGTCAAGTTAATGGCTTTGACCTTATGCATTATTATTGGCTCGGCTGGCTTGAGTCTCCTTTTCTTTCAAAATTTAAACACAGCAGTTGTACTACTTCTTTTGACCACTTTTAGCATTTTGGCTTCCTTTTCACCAAATATTCGTCAGATTCCTGGCTCTTTTGTCATTGGTGATTATTTATTGTTGATGTTTTGTGTAGCCATTGGTATGTTAGCTGATTTTAGCAGCATTCTCGATGCTGGCTGGATTTATCTCCTCTTTACCGTGATTTTGATGTACAGTACCATAGCCCTACATCTCTTTTGCTCCAAAAAACTAAACATCGACCGAGATACCACTATTATTATTGCTACTGCATGTACGCAAGGTCCTTATTTTATTGGGCAAGTAGCTAGTGCGATTAAAAATCGAGAAATGTTATTACCTGGTATCATTACTAGTCTTATTGGCTTTGCTATAGGGAATTATTTGGGTTTGGCTGTTGCTTATTTTTTACAGTATTGTTTGACTTAGTAGTAAGTCAAGTAAATACTGTCGGCATCTTTAGGTCTTTTTTTGCCTGTACTGCGTTGTGAAGCCTCGCCGTACATTCCATGAAGGCATGCGTTTCACGCCTTGTACTGACAAAAAAAGCCTACTAAATCTACTAGTCACTAT
>JAHDFT010000196.1 GCA_020628015.1 Bacteroidota bacterium | reverse complement strand
AAAATAAGTGATTGAAATCATATAAGCTCCATAGGAGCGACCTGTCAAGTTTTACCAATTATTAGCCTAAGTTTATAAATAACGGGATTTGTCAAAGAACCAAAAAGAAAAAGGGAAATGGACTTCAATCTTAGCTTTAATTAGGAACAAGTTATTTTTTTACTGTTCCTTACTTAATATTTAATACTTTCTATAAAAACACAGAAGGGATTAAGTGTATATTCCTATTGATTTTGATACACTTAATCCCTCCATTTTTATAAAAATTATCTTCATGCTACTAGAAGAGAAAAACAATTATTGAACAAATAACTTTTTAATACAAAGTTGTCTATCCACCATAATTTTTACAAAATAAACCCCAGCACCTGACCAATTCACCGCCACATTATAAATCCCCTTACCTTTCACAAGGCTTTCCTGATGAATCAACTGTCCATTACTCCCAAATATTTGCATCTGTCCATCTTGTGTAGGAAGGCTTAGTAATTCTAGGTGTAAAGGCGTATGTTGATCTAAATTAGTAGGATATAATTTGATGCCTGAATCGGATAATTGATCCTCGAAACCAGTAATGTCATCAGGTATAATTTCAAAAGAGGTAGTATCTAAGCAACCCATCGCATCTTTAACATATAAAAAATAAGTCCCTTCAGGAAGGAAAGGCATAATATTTTCATCTTGTTTATAGTCAACAAAGGAAGGCCAGAAATAACTATAAGGAGCTGTCCCCCCTACGATTTGAGCAGCAACGCCATTAGTGCCAACTTTAGAAGTGGTAATATCCATTGGCGCAGGTTCCTCAACATTGAAGGTATAAGTACCCACATACTCCTCATTCCTACTAATCAACACTTCATAAGTCCCTGAAGGCAGATTGTCTATATAATTGGTATCTACGCTATTGTGTTGCCAAGTCATGCTATATTCTACTTCCTCATCCTCTGTATCTGGACCAAGTACTTCTAAGCGAATATTAGCATCTTTTTCATTATAACAACTAATTTGTTGAATGTCTGCCTTGACATCATAAATAGCAACGGTGTCAATCAATTCGCAGCCATTAAAATCTGTTATAGTAACCGTATAGTTACCTGCTGCTAGACCAACCGCTTCTGTCCCTGTTTGTCCATTTGACCAAATTACCTCATAAGGAGCTTGTCCTCCTCTTAGGTTGTAGGCATTAACTTTACCCTGTTCATATTGATTAAAATTAGCTTTAACAGGATCTACATCAGGTATTTGAAAATTGAAGGTATCCACCTGATCACCTGCATCTTTGACAATAAGGTAATAATTTCCACTTACTAAATCACGAGCGATATTGTCTTCTGCTGTAATGCTTGTGATGTATTCTTCTGGGCTTTCCCAAATGTACTCATAAGGCACCGTACCTCCACTAATGCTTACCTCAATTTCGCCTACAGCTTCTCCATTACAAGTAGGGGTTTTAACTTTTAGATCTGTTAAACTCAATTCACCAGCTAGACCTGTTGTAAAGTAATTGGTTTCTCGATAGACACAATATTCTAACTCATTATAAGGGGTAACTGCCCAAAAATAGCGTCTACCTGGATCTAAATTGGTCAAAGTAAAAGAGGTATCTGTTATATAATCATAATGCAAGTATTCATTGCTTTGTACTTTTTGTATTTCGAGGAAATAAGAAGTTGCAGCCTCAGATTTTGTCCAACTTAAGGTAACTTCATTGCTATTGAGGAATTTACCTTGTTGGGCAGGTAAAACAGCATAAGAACGAGTTAGATTGATCTCTTCCTTGATATACTCATCTTCTAATAAGTAAGGTCTATATTTTTCAATATAGGCTTTCATCGCATCCACTTGTTCTTCAGTAAACCACTCTGCACAGTGATCTCCTCCATAAGACATATAATTACCTGCATCTGCTTTAACAGTACGCTCCATAGGATCATAAACGGTTCTAGGAGCATGGCAGCCCCATCTATCTGGGAAATAATCGGCAGGGGTATCACAGAAAAAATCACCAGCGAGATGACAGTTGGCTTCTGGTCCTACTCTAACGACTCGCTCTTTATGGAAGGTACCAAAAGGGAAAAAATCCCCATTGTAATAG
This sequence comes from Bacteroidota bacterium, assembly GCA_020628015.1. Lineage (GTDB taxonomy): Bacteria > Bacteroidota > Bacteroidia > Chitinophagales > UBA2359 > JAHDFT01. The sequence continues at coordinate 7,389 of JAHDFT010000196.1, read as the reverse complement.
GCATTATTTGGACTGTCTTTTTCATCGCTAGGCTCGCCATATTCCCAACCATAGAAAGTATGTGGTAAAGAGAAATAATGTCCCAATTCATGGGCCAAAGTAGTGGATTCTCTTCTAGCACAACCTTTAGCAACAGCCAAGGCATCTCCTCCAAAAGAAAAATAACCGCAGTTACCTTCATTAGGCACTTCAACAACGTAAATATTTACTGCGCCATCCACATTATTATTCCGCATCATTCGATTTCCTGCGGAATAATCATGATCATAATAATCTGTATTATCTATATAATGAAAAACTTGTCGAGGACTATGCGGCTTGATATAAAATTGCATTTTGGTATGTAGCATTTGCTCATTGACCTTACATACCATATGATAAGCTTCAGCATCCGTAAAACGGCCATAACCATTATCATCGGCAACTAAGTGTACCATAATAGGTAAATACAAAATTTCATTACTACGTTTTTGGGGAGTAGGATTGTCTTTTTTATACTTCGCCAAACGACGCATCATATCAGGATGCATTTCTGTACCACATTTTCCTTCGTTTGCTTCTTGAGCAAAAGTGAAGGTGCTGCATATTAAGAAGGATATAAGAAAAATTAGTCGTGCTGTATTCATGTTGCGATATTTTGTCGATATTGTTTTTCATATGTTATGTGGGCGAATATAATTTTAATAACGCAATATAAGGAAAAATGATTAGGAAAATTTAAATAAGTCCTGTTTACAGCATTCTAAAGACATTTTTGGGATTCAAATTATAATTGAGCAAAATATAACTATTAGTTAAAGGTTTTGGCTGTAGAGAAGAATCGTGATTTTTCTCTACAGTTAGGAACAATGTCATGTTGATTTATCTGATCAACATGACATTACCTCTTTCCGAGTCAACTTCTCCTTCATCATTTGTGAACTCCAAACTCCAGATATAGACTCCATTAGGCATTAATTCAAAATCATATTTGCCATCCCAGCCTTCATTACTATTTGTTGATTCAAAAATAAGATTGCCCCAACGATTATAAACCGACAATTTATAATTATCTACAAATTGAATTAAGGGTTTAAAGGTATCATTATAATTGTCTCCATTTGGAGAAAAGGCAGTTGGGACTAGTAAAGAAGTACTACATTTACTATCGACATTAGTACTACCTGTAAAAGCACAACCATTACCATCTGTAACCGTTACTTCATAATTGCCTGCTTGTGTCACTTCTATACTAGCAGTATTAGCTCCTGTAGACCAGTTGTAGGTTAAATTACCTGCTAATGCATCTGTATTAGCTTGTAAAATGGCAGTTTGATTGATTTGTTCACAAACAGATTGTGCTGCTCCTAAATCCAAATTGAAATTAGTTGGAGTGCTTACTTGAACATTATCTGTAGCTTGACAACCTTTGAAAACCGTCACCGCATAATTACCTGGTTGATCTACTGTAATGCTTTCCGTTGTTTCATTAGTAGACCAAATATAAATAGCATTCGATACACCAGCAGAAAGAACAACCGATTCGCCAGAGCATAAAAATAGATCTGTACCTAAGTTGACCAATGATTGAATGTCTTCTTCCACTTGTAAATTGATCTCATCAGTTAATATACAATCTCCAATAGACACCGTAACTTTATAATTACTAATATTAGGGTCAACGGTTAAACTAGCACTAGAGGAACCATCTGACCAAGTATATTCAATAGCAGAAGGGTCAACCGTATTGCCTGAAAATTGAGGCGTGGCATCTAGGGTAGGGATACCATCTGCCTCACAATAAGGAAGGTTATTATTGTCATCACCTCCTAAATCCATCGTTGCTTGAACGAAATTGACTTCCAACTCATCACTAGTCTCACATCCTGAAAAAGTAACCGTCAAGCCATAGCTACCTGATTGAGTAACGGTAAGCGTTGGATCTGTTGAGCCATCTGACCAAGTATAAGCATCCGCACTTAATCCTGGATCTATGGTGTACCGATCACTACAACTATATGCTGTTCCTCCAAGATCTAAGTTGCTGCCTGCTCCATCAGAGAAGTTGACTACTGTAGTGGCGATGAGTGGTGGACAAATAGAATTGAGATCGCTAACAGATACCGTATAAGTGCCTGATTCTGTGATGGTAATTTCAGCAGTACGTTCTCCTGAACTCCATAGAAATTGAGGGGTAAAATTATTGCGAAGATTTTCAGAAGCATCTAAAGTGACAGGATCACTACCACAAACTAATATATTGGCATCAAAAACAATATTGCCCCAGTCGCTATTTTGAAAGTCAATATTAATACTATCTCTAACAGTACAACCACCACCGAGGGAGACTTCGACCCAATAATCCCTAGATTGATCCACTTCGATTGTTTGCGTAGTCTCTCCACTAATCCATAAATAAGTTGCATCATCACCAAAATCACCAGCATCAATGACATATGGTTTAACACAAGGTTGCACTCTTTGTAGCAATTGAAGATCTGGTTTGTCAGCTACTAAGACGCTGTATGTGGTATCACTAGTATTGAGGCATCCGCCTATGGTAAGGGTAACATCATAAGTTCCTTCTGATGCAAAGGTATGTACTGGATTTTGAGAGGAAGAGGTATTTCCATCTCCAAATTCCCAAAGCCAGTTTTTAGCTCCTAATGAAAGGTCTTCAAACTGGGTTGGTTCACCAATACAGGTATTATTAAAAGCAAAATTGGCTTTTGCATCACAAGGAAAAGCAGCAACGAGGTGAGTGACTGGTCTATTAATGGTAAAAGTATTGCTGATTGTACCATCATTCACATTTACTAAATAAACTTGATCACCTGTTTCACTCCCTATAAAGAAGGTTTCTTCTTTTTGGTCAAAAGCAATCATGCTTGTACTAATCACCTCACTAATGCCACTAATATTAACTGGTCCACTTAGATCACCTGTTTCAGGGTCAAGTTGATAAATACCTAGATTAGCGGTAAGAATGATTAATTTTTTGGTGAATTGATTGAAAAATAAAGCTTGAATTGGCTGGGTGATGGGGTAAGTTTGCGTACTTCCATCTGTTGTTGCGACGGAGTGTATATTAAAAGTCGTTCCATCATTGACAACTAGAAAATAACGCCCACCTTCAAAATCAAGTGCGGTAACACCAGGTAGATAGCCACTACCAATATCAATGCCTGTCCCAAGAGGAATTAAATTTTCTACATCACTAAAATCTACTCTTGATAAGAAAATACGTTGTGTTGGACCAAGTGCTCTTACTGCTAGACCGTAGAGTTCATTATTCTTACAATCATAGTGGAGGTCACCTAAAAGGGGATCGGTATCCCAGGATTCATTACGGTCATCTGTAGAACCACCAGGAGCAAAGTAGTATTTAAAAAGTCGAGCATTATTAGTTGTTTCGCCAGAAGCTTGTCTAATCTCATTGACTAGAAAATACATATCGGTATTATCACCATCTGTGGTGATATTTCCTACATTAAGTAAATATTGAGTTTCTATATTGGTAGATATTTCAACAATTTTATTTAATTCACCTGTCTCTAAATTGATTCTATTAAATCTTAAAAAACTATCATTAACTCTTTCTGCTCCAATCAACGCCACACAATCCTGTGCAAAGCTATAGAAGGTATTTGAACAGATCGTTGATAGGCAAAAGGACAGTATAATAACTATTTGGTAAAGTCTACTCATTTGAGGTAATTTTACTTTTGGTGTCGTTAATAATTATTGGAAGTGTTGAGTATGATGTAAATTTAAAACGAAAGATTGGATTTCCTGTTGTGTATGAGGTTTTTATAGGTGAAAAATGTCTTCAAGTATGCATTGAGAATTATCAGCAGAGAATAATTTAAGTGCTTTTTTGATTTATATCATCATGCTTTGTAATTTTACCATTTCGTAACAATAGCCGAATTACTTTGTTTAAAAGTAGTTCATAATACATTAGATACTTATGATACAAAATTTAGCAGATAAATATGATTTGCCCCTGTATGTTTATGATACAGCAGTCATCCAAAGACAGTATGAGCGATTGGTCAATGCGTTTAATGGCGTTCCTTTGAGAATAAAGTACGCTTGTAAGGCATTAACCAATATTAATATCTTACGGTATTTTAGAACTTTGGGTGCAGGTTTGGATACTGTTTCTATTCAAGAGGTAGAATTGGGTTTAATGGTTGGTTTTAAACCTTCCCAAATTATTTTTACACCTAATTGTGTGTCACTAGAAGAAATTGAGATGGCAGTTGAATTAGGGGTGCATATCAATATTGATAATATCTCCATTTTGGAGCAATTTGGTAATCGTTATGGAAGTGCGGTTCCTGTTTGTGTACGGATTAATCCCCATATCTATGCTGGAGGCAATCACCACATTTCAACAGGGCATATTGACTCCAAATTTGGAATTTCTATTTATCAGTTGCGACATGTAGAACGAGTAGTGCAATCTACAGGTTTAAAAGTTGTTGGTTTGCATATGCATACTGGCTCAGATATATTAGACGTTGATGTTTTCCTAAAAGGCGTAGATATTTTATTTCAACAGACAATTTATTTCAAAGATTTACAATTTATAGACTTTGGAAGTGGTTTTAAGGTGCCTTATAAGCCAGGAGATATTGTAACAGACCTAGACGAATTGGGACCACTTTTTATTGAAAAATTTCAACAATTTAGCAAAGAGTACGGGCGAGAGTTAGAATTGTGGTTTGAGCCAGGTAAGTTTTTGGTGAGTGAGGCAGGTACTTTTTTTGCTAGGGTAAATGTCATTAAACAAACAACAGCAACGGTTTTTGCGGGTGTTGATTCTGGATTAAATCACCTTATTCGACCAATGTTATACAATGCTTATCACGAAATTACCAATGTATCGAATCCTGAAGGGCGAGCAAGGATTTATACGGTGACGGGGTATATTTGTGAGACAGATACCTTTGGCTGGGATCGGAAAATTGCAGAAATCCGAGAGGGAGATATTTTGGCTTTTAGTAATGCTGGGGCATATGGTTTTATGATGGCTTCTAATTATAATTCTCGTTTCCGACCTGCGGAGGTATTGATTCATGAGGGGAAAGATTATTTAATTCGTAAGCGAGAAACAATGGATGATATATTGAAGAATCAGGTGGATTTGGGTGAGGTGTTTGGTTCATAAATGTGTTATTATACCTTAGTGCTACTAGTGCTAAATACAAATAGAAACACTATATTTACAATATGAAAAAGCAAGCTTTACCTATAGGGATACAATCGTTTTCAGAAATCCGAAAAGGCGATTATTTATATGTTGATAAAACAGAGGTTATTTATCAGTTGACGACTACAAGTAAATACTTCTTTCTTTCCCGTCCTCGACGTTTCGGAAAATCCTTACTTATATCTACACTGAAATCACTTTATCAAGGGGAAAAAAAGTTATTTGAAGGTTTATGGGTGGCAGATCAATGGGATTGGGATAATACTTATTCTGTGATTCATATAGATTTTAATAATATTGGGTACCAACCTATTGGTTTAGAACGAGCTATAGAGATTGAATTAAAAGCAATTGCTAAATCCTTCCAATTAACTTTAGAAGGAGAAGGTACGCCTCTTTTATTTAAAGAATTAATAGAAAAATTAGCTGTGGAAAGGCAGGTGGTTATATTGATTGATGAGTATGATAAACCGATTATTGATAATTTAAGTAAAACAGACCTTCCTAAAGCTTATGCCAATCGTCAAATTCTAAAGTCCTTTTATTCCGTCATTAAGGGGAATGATGATCTTATAAAATTTTTATTGATTACTGGTATTTCTAAGTTTAGTAAGGTGGGTATTTTTTCTGATTTGAATAATCTAGCGGATATTACCTTTGATTGGAGATTTTCTGATATTGTTGGCTGTACACAAGCGGAAATCGATCATTACTTCCAACCTTATAGAGCCTTAGCTTTAGAACGCAATCAATGCACAGATGAAGAACTAACCGAACAGATGAGAGAATGGTATAATGGTTATACTTGGGATTTAAGGAAATATATCTACAATCCTTTTTCTATTCTTAGTTTCTTTTCCAGAGGAGATTTTAGTAATTTCTGGTTTGAAACAGGTACGCCTACCTTTTTAATCAATATTCTCAAAGACCGCTTTTACTACGATTTCAGTGATGCCAAAGTAGGTGGTGCTGCCTTTCTCTCCTATAATATAGAAAAGTTGGACACTTTACCCCTTCTTTTTCAAACAGGTTATTTGACTTTTAAAGAACAAACTGGACGAATTTATGTCTTGGATTATCCCAATAATGAGGTAAAAGCTTCCATGCTGGAACATTTGATAGGAGCTTTTAGACATGGAGATACCAGTAGTAGTGGGGTAGTGGGCTATGAGATGGAATTGGCTTTTATTCATAATGATATGGACAATTTGATTACACTCATTAACCGTCTTTTTGCTACCATTCCTTATCAATTATTTGATGCCCATAAGGAAAAGTATTACCATGCCTTGATTCATTTAATGTTTCAGTATATTGGAATTTATATGGAAAGTGAGGTCAATACAAGTAGAGGCCGAGTAGATACAGTGGTGCATACAGATACCCATATTTATATTATAGAATTTAAATTAGATCAGAGCGTAGATAAAGCCATTACCCAGATTAAAGAAAGAGGCTATGCAGATCGTTATCGAAATACCAGTAAACAGATTATTGGACTAGGCATTAATTTCAATAGTAAAAAGAAGGAAATTGGAGATTGGCGAACAGTGGTTTTATAATATCAATAAAAACGTACACTTACCCCTTCCAATAAATCAACTAATTGTTGGCCTTTGTTGCCTGGAAAATACTGTTTAGAAACCTCAAGCGTTTTGAGTTGAGGCAGTTCGGCAAGGGCTGTTGGGAAACTTTTGATTGGATTTTTGACCAAAATGAGTTTATAAAGCTGTTTTAATTGATTGATGGCTGGTGAGATTTCTTGTATATGGCAATCATAAGCCAATAATTGACCTAAATTAGGAACTTGAAACAAATATGGTGGAAGTTGAGGAAAACGATTCCCCCCAATATCCAAAATTGTCAAGGAGGTCATGTGATCCATTGGGATGAGTGCGGTTAATGCATTAATTTTACTAGTGATAAATAGAGATAGAAACACTATATTTACAATATGAAAAAACAAGTTTTACCGATAGGCATACAGACATTTTCTAAGATTCGTAAGAATAATTTTCTATATGTTGATAAAACGAAAGTGATTTATGACTTAACACAAGAAGGAGGATATTTTTTCTTATCCCGTCCTCGACGTTTCGGAAAATCCTTACTTATATCTACACTGAAATCACTTTATCAAGGGGAAAAAAAGTTATTTGAAGGTTTATGGGTGGCAGATCAATGGGATTGGG
>JAHDFT010000195.1 GCA_020628015.1 Bacteroidota bacterium | reverse complement strand
AGCCCTGAAAGGGCGAAAGCCAAACCAAATAATTAGTCGATATGTCCAGTATTGGATTGGTAGTCAAACCTTTGTCCACACGGCTTATGCCCTTTCAGGGCGAAAGAAGATATATCCCCAATTATCTTAGAACTAGAAACTTTTCTTTCTAAAATCAATGCCCCTCTTTAATCAACTCAGGAAATTTCGCTTTAAAACGATTCAATCGAGGAATAGAGATCTTTTGGATATATCCATGATTAGGATGGCGTTTTTCATAGTCTTGGTGATAGTCTTCACCAATCCAAAACTTCTCAAAAGCCATGACTTCCGCAGCCACTTTTTCAGGAGCGAGTTCAGCATTTAAAGCTTTAATCTTTTGGTCAATAATCTGCTTTTCTTCCTCATTTTGATAGAAAATAATAGAACGGTATTGAGAACCACGGTCAGGCCCTTGACCATTGACCTGTGTCACATTTTGAGAACCAAAATACACATCGACCAAAGTACTAAAACTAACCACTTTTGGATCATAAATAATCTCTACAGCCTCTGCATGACCTGTTTTTCCTGTATTAGAACTTTCATAGGTTGGATTTTTAGTATGTCCACCTGAATAACCAGAGATGGATTCTTTAACCCCTTTCACACTTTCATAAACCGCTTCTACGCACCAGAAACAACCCGAAGCAAAATAGGCTTTTTTGAAGTCCTTACTGTCTAAGTTTACCTGCTTAGTATTGGATTCTTGTTCCAAAGAAATCTTTTTGGAAGCTTGAGAGCAACTGAGTAGGAGACCAAAGTTGACTAATATAAACAATATGCTAATTTTCATTGGCTAAAGTTATTGTAATGGAATAAAGTATACAAGTTATAAGGAAAAAGTCATGCTAATGTTTTATGCTCACAACAATTTAAAAGTCTTTGCAGCTACAAATGTAGGATTTATTTTTTTGGATAGTCTTGCACGAATGCCTCCCAAGCCAAGACCGCACACTGTTGCCGACTAGGAAAATCCCTTGCCGCAAAAAAAGCCTTTAAGTCCTCATCCGCAGGCATTTCGGCATTTTCTGCCTGAATCATCTCCAAATAATCCACACAAATCTGATGCGCCTCATCAAGGGATAATCCTTGTATTTTTTTCATCAAAACAGAACTTGCTGCCTTCGAAATCGCACAACCATAACCATAAAAAGTTGCCCGATTGATCACATTCTCTACTACTTGAAGGTATAAAGTAAACTGATCCCCACAAATGGGATTATAAGCTTCAATTTGATGCGTATAATTAGGTTGTTTTTCAAAGAATAATGGCGCATTATTATGTTGCAGAATGACCTTTTGATAGAGTTGCTTGAGCTTATCCATATGATTTTGTGAAGTTTGATTAGAATAGTGAACTGAATTTATCTTGTTTTTTTTAATGACTTGATTTGTCTGTAAAAATACTATAAACCCACTCAAAATCATCATCCAATAAATTTAGTAGCTTATTTTTTTAAAAAACAAATAAATTTAAATAGCTTTATAATCATAACAAATGAACCTGCGCTATTTAGCTATTTTTCTATGCAAGACACTATAGAGTTGTTTAATCTGGTCAAATCACTAGGGGGAAACGAGAAACGTTATCTATCCATGTATGCCAATACTTTTGACAAAAGGAGTAAAGGCTATATGGTACTTTTCGATCTATTAGATAAGCAAAAACAATTTGATGAAGAAGCCATTAAAGTAGCTTTAAAAAAACAGGGAGTCAAGCAGCGATTGAGTCAGTTGAAACGAAATTTACTACTGAAAATACTAGAAGTCCTCAAAAAATTTGACCTTAAAAAAAATGCCGAACTAGAACTGAATGATTTATATGTCAATGTACAAATCCTTATTAATAGAGGCATTTATAAAGAAGCCGAAATTCAGTTGTATAAAGCCAAAAAACGTATTAAAGGCATTCAGGCACTAGAGCATATTTATGTTGGTTTCCTAAAATTAGAAGCAACGCTCATTATGTTGCGAAAAATTAGCATGACTGATAAGATTGAAAAAATGAATTACCTTTTTAAGGAATGGTATGACTGTATTGCTCAATCTTCAGAGCATTTGAGGATGGTAGAAAAAACGATGGAATTTGCTTTCGATTATGCCTATAAGCCAGAACTAGAAAAGTCAGGCGCACTATACCTAGAAAGACTTCAATCCTTTTTGACAGACCTTCAACAAGAATGGCAACCCGAAAAGTTAACCCATGCTAAAGCCATACGTAACTATTACCTATTACGAATACATATCAGTATAAGTCTAGGAGATATGGAAGGTTTAGAACAATATGGAACAGCTTTAGTTAATTACCTCAGCCAATTACCAGAAGCCAATATTAGATTTGTACAAGAAACACAGCTAACGGTTTGGGATTATCAACTAGATGCCGCTTCAAAAGCAAATGATAAGGACTTATTTTTAGACTTATTGGATAAATATCCTATTGATAAAAATGCTATTATTCCTATGCAGGCTAATGGTTTAATGTTTCAGGTAAAACATTTTAACCTAGGCATTAGAAGTTCTTTCTTAAATCCTGACTTGAAGCAATTCAAACAATTCAAACAACAGATAGATAAAAATAGTCCCTTCTTAGGAAGCTATAAAACTTGTCTACTCTATTTTGATTGTACGGTATCTTTAATGCATCTAAAGCAATATGAAAAAGCCATTTATTGGAGCATGGCACTAATTAATGACCACAAATACCGACCAACAGAAAAGTTTTACTTTGGTATGTGTGCCTTAAGGGTCATTTGTCAAATAGAATTAGGAGAATTACAATGGGCCATTAGACTAATGGATAACCTAAAAAAGATATTGACTTTTAATAATCGTTATTACGAATCGCATCAGTTGATGTGTGATATGATTTCGGCCTATATTACGGCCTTGGAAGCCCATCAAAAAAAGAGAAAACATTTTGTACAAATTGATTTAACCCATTATGACATTCATTCTAAGGAATTTAAACGCAAGGAAATAGCTGTATTTTATAGATTTAGGTTCTTGGATTGGTATAAAGGAAAATTAGAGGCATTGGGTATTCCCATCCCCATCTAGGTGAAATGATATTGATGGGCTTATTTTACCAATTTGCGGTGAAAATAGCCTTGTCGCATTCTATAAACCCAGCGTCCACCTTTACTCAAAGCAGGCACACCCAAAACTTCTTGACAATCTTCATTGGTACAAGCAAGGTTGGGAACCGCTTTTACTTGGTCAAAATCTTGGGAAAGTACAGCACATAGAGATTCAGGCGCAACAATATGGGCATGGTACAGACGCAAAATGCCTTTGCCTGCACCATATTTGTGGTAGGTCAGTAAATGGGTACTGCATTTACCGCAAGAAATATTGTAGATTTTATAATTTTTTTTAGCCACTATTTAATGGATTGCCTTATTTCCCCGTCTTTAACTTCAAAAAATTCCAAATCCACTGCGCCAATCTTTGGTCATCCAAATCTCTATCCATCGTTGCCATTGCTGCCTCAATTAGCTCTGGATCAATCCGATCTCTTCGGCTCTCCATTAAGGCTTGACAATAGGCTTTAGAATATTCAGGATGTGCCTGTATCCCAATCATATTCCCCCCCACCTTAAACATCGCTACTGGACATCTAGCCGCATTGGCCAAGAGTACACTATTAGGCGGCAAGCTCACTACCTGATCTTGACAACTCATTAAAATCTCTAGCTTTGGTTGATACAAACGCATCCATTTCTCATGACGAGCGATGTGTTGAGTATGTACACCAATACACCAACCTTGCTCCGCCTTCTGCGTTTTTCCACCTAGTGCATGAGCCAACATTTGATGCCCAAAACACATGCCTACAAAGGGAATATTTTGCTTTTGTATCTCTTGTACTAATTCTTTTAAACGCAAAATCCAGTCAATCTCTTCATAAACCGAAAAGCTAGAACCTGTACAGATATAGGCATCACATTGATCGAGTTGGTCAAACTCAGGAAATTCGTTATCTATTACACTAAATACCACCCATTCTGCTACTTCTGGCAATAGCTTTTTAAATAAATTGAGGAAATCCCCTCCTGCAAAAGGCAAAAGCTCCTCGCTCACTTCATAACATTTAATCAATCCAACTTTCATAAAACTTTGATTTATAAATGATCTTTTCCCCCTTGTAAAATAATTCCATCTGCGCCAGACACAAAACCGATAATTTCCATTTGATCTACTTGCCAAGATGGATCTAAGGCATAATCAAATGATTGAATAATGGCTGTGCCTGCCTTCTTTTCTTGATCAATTAATGTACCATTTATTGAAGAAGGTACTGATCGCATAACATGATTTTGGATATAGTCTTTTTCCTCCCCACTAGGGGTTAACTGAGTACGAATGAGCCTACTCTCTGTCAACATTATCGTCACTCGATGATCTTCCGCTACATCTTCCGTATACCGCAATTGGACAAATATTTGACCGCTACGGCTATTGGGATCATAGGTGTGGTAAATATACACATTAACAGGAGTCGTTTCCTCTAAGCGTTGATTGACCTTCGCCGCCCAAGTATTCGGGTTCAAAATTCCTGCCGAACGTTCCCCGTCAAATACTAGACGGTCAAAAGAAGCCGCAGGTACCGCTTCTACCGCCAATTGATTGTATAAATTCAAGCCATCATCAATAAAAAGCGGCTCTTCCCCATTATAAGGAAAGATCAAATTACCTGCATGAATCACCGCAGTCACTACCCTACCCTTATTCGCTGTCAAAATCGCCTCTGTTTGCTCATGTCCAGCAGGGCAGGTAACACAACGCACTCCACTAAACTCCTCCATGACCACAATTTTCTCCTGTGCTTCAAAAACGACATCGACAAAAGTACTATCTTGGTAAATGGTATCTATTGTCGTACCTGTTTCTATAGGATCGGTAATAGTTGTCGTATCTACCTCACTCAATTCAAAAGGAGGAATTTCTTCACAGGCCATATTTAATACTAGAATAAGCGTCAATAAAAGGAGGCTTATTCCTAGTTGATTAATTGTATTCATTGATTTTTATTTATTCCATCTCTAATTCCAGTTCCCCGTCACCATTAATAATAACATCATCAATATTAATCCACCACAATAGAGTGCGCTCATCCAGAAGAGCATTCCGTGATATTTGGAGAAATCTTTCTTTTTATAGAATCTAATGGCCAAATAAATCGCCAACCAAGGCGCAATTCCTGCTGCCCAAAAGCCAACAACAGCTTGCAGGAAAGAAAAACCACCTTTAAATCCTAAAAAAGTAGTAACTAATAAGCAAATATAGCTAATAGTCATGGCAAAAAGTGGCATAACAGGTGCATTCTTAATTTGCTCCTGCTTCATCTGACTGTAGGTACGATAATACCAATAGATGCCCCCTAGCATAATAAGTAATACGATAATGTTTGAAGACATAGTGTATTGTTTGTAGAAAATGATTAAAAACTAGTCACTACACCAAATTGAACCCCACTAAAAGCAGGTTCATATCGACAAACCCCGCCTGTACAAACAACTCCGTCAGGTTGCTTGGTATAGCTTAGACCAAAGCGAGTCGCATTTTGAGTATAGGAAATGGCTGCTATGGGATAATGAATATTGCTTTCTACATTATACAGATCAGATAAGGCAAAAGACCATTTTGGTGCCATGCTGTATTCTGCTAGTACCCATAACCAATCTCCTAAGTCCTGCGGTTTATCAGGATTAGGATCTTCCTCCCCAAAAAGTTTGTAATTCCGCTTGGTCAACATATAAGACAGTTCCATTTTGAGTGAATTTCGACGGGTAAATTTGTGTGTAAATTCGACAAATGGTGTTAGTGTATGCACATAATCCCCCTTCGATTCATATACTTGTTGATTATAATCAATTGCTTGAATACCTGCAATCATTTTCCACTTTTTATTTAATTTAATGTCTGCATCCAGATAAATTTCTCGCCACAATAAATCATTCTCTAATGTACTCAAATTCGAGAAATTGAAATTAAAAGTCCGCCCACGCTTAGGTGTATAAACAATATCTGCTTGAAATGCCAACTCCCCTAGCATCTGTGTTGCCGCATTATAACGAGATAATAGACGGTAGGTATTTTGCTTGGTGAGTGCAGGTAAAAAGTGAATCAATCCAGCATTATTCGTTTCATTGGGTCCAACCCTAAAATCAAAGTTTTTGGTGTATTTGGTTTGAAATAAAATCCCTAGCCCTTTTCTGGAATAAGATAAATTCTGGAACACCACCCATCCTTGTTTAGGATTGATTAATTTACCACTCAAATCTCGCACTACATCCTCAGTCTTGAAAGCACCTTCTAGGTACCAACCAAACTTCCCCCAATTCAATTTATTGTATAAGCTAAATAAATTGGTATTGAACTTGGGTATAAAACGGTCATCTGGATTGAGATAACTATCTATTTCTAAAAAAACAGGTTCCATTGTATTGGCATCAATCGTTCGATTTACCACCGAGAATCCAGGTCGCAGATTCATTTTATCCTTCAGCTTAATATATCCCTCTACATTCAAACCTTTGATAATGGGGTTATACAATTCAATCTCCTGCAAATTCGCCTGATTCTTGTACTTACCAGTCACCCCCTTGATCGTCCAATTATCATTGAGTTGATAAATCATTCGGAGTCCAAAAATGGCTTGGTCAATCCCCAGTCCTCTAGCTTCATAAGCTCTTAATATAGTACCTGTTCCAAATTGTTCATAAAAATAACCACCTGTAATATCTAGTTGATCTATTCGTTTAGAAATATACCACCGTCCTAAACCCTCCTTAGAAGCGGGTACCGTCGGATTAAGGACATAAGAATTTTGGAATAAATCCAATCTTCCCCCCACTTCAAAACCTTTAATTCGGTATTTGGCACTCAACCAAGCTTCTGCGCCATAAAACAAATAATCGTAGAAAGGCGTATTAAAAGCATTCCTTGCACTATCTCGCTCAAAAAAACGGGTATTCATTTGCAAATCACCTGAGAAAAATCCCTTATCTTGTGCATATAGGTTTGGAACACTTATAAAAAATATTAAAATAAGCAGTAGAGCTTTTATCAATTTCATGTATAATACTGTAATTTTGTAGGGAAAATGTAAGGAACAAGTGAAAAATAAGGAATTGTGGAAAAATAATTTTCTAGTTCTAAGATATTTGGGGGTAAGTTTATCTTTGGCATAATATACCTTTTATTCCAGCCCCGAAAGAGCAAAAGCCAAACCCAATAATTAGTTGATGTGTCTAGTGGTCAAGTCCTTGTCCACATGGCTTTTGCCCTTTCAGGGCGTGTATAGGCTAATCATTTTTCATAGGGCGATGCCCTATGCTAATGCTTATGCCCCTTCAGGGCGAAAGAAGATATATCCCCAATTACCTTAGAACTAGATAATTTTAAATCAATCCCTATTTATTACTATGTTAGGTATGATAAAAAAATAAATTTACATTTTATCACTATAATGACAGTTCTACAACTAAACATTTAGCGATTTTGATCGTCTAAAATCCGTTTTAGGCTGTCAAAAGTTTCAATAACTATTTCAAGCATATGTAAAAATAGTCTTTATATGGTTATTGAAGCATTCAGCAATCAAAATACGACTTATTTTGTTGATTCCATAACACATTAAAATAGCATTTCATGACACCAATGAGAACAATTGTATTGACATTTATTTGTTGCTTTTTCTGCGCTAGTCTATTTGCACAAGATCAAGAACTTAGAGAAAAAGCAAGTACAGATAAAGAGACATTACCCGAAATTGTATTGAACAACTTAGAAGGGGAGCAAAAAAATGTGGCAGACTACGGTAAAAATGAGAAAATTACGGTCATCAGTTTTTGGTCTACTTACTGTTTACCTTGTATTAAAGAGTTAAAAAATATTGCTGAAATTTATCCTGATTGGCAAGATGATTATGATATGGAGTTGGTTGCGATAAGTATTGATGATGCCAGAACTTCGGATCGAGTCAAGACAATGGTTGATGGTCGAGGTTGGGATTATGAGGTGTTACTAGATATTAATGCGGAATTGATTATGGCTGTTTATGGTAATAAGGAGGAAATTCCTGTAACGATTTTGGTGAATCAAGATGGGGAGATTATTAAGAAAAAGAATGGTTATAAGGAAGGGGATGAGTTTGAATTAGAAAAAATGTTTGAAGAATTGTCGAAGTAAAATTTGACTTGTTATAAAAATAATAATGGCTTAGTAGTATCGCACTACTAAGCCATTATTGTTTTTATCAATTAATTGTTGTCCTTACCTTGCAAGAATTACTTCTTCGCTGCCTCATATCTAGCTGCTACAGCATCCCAATTGACAACATTAAAGAATGCTCCTACATAATCTCCTCTTCTATTTTGGTAATTGAGGTAATAAGCATGTTCCCAAACATCCAAACCTAATAATGGAGTACGTGGATTATCTGCATCCATCAATGGATTGTCTTGATTTGGAGAAGAACAAACACAAAGATCACCATCAGCTTTCAAGCACAACCAAGCCCATCCTGAACCAAAACGTGTAGCTGCTGCTTTAGAAAATTCTGCTTTGAATGCTTCAAATGAACCAAATTGCTTATTGATGTGGTCACCCAATGCGCCACCTGGCTCACCACCACCAGCAGGCGACATGATTTCCCAGAATAAACAGTGATTGTAGTAGCCACCACCATTATTTCTTACTGCTGTATTATCTGCTGTTGCTGTTTTCAACAATTCATCAATGCTTTTATCTGCTAGGTCTGTTCCTTCGATAGCCGCATTTAATTTTTTCGTGTAACCAGCATGATGTTTTCCATGATGGATTTCCATCGTTCTTTTATCAATATGTGGTTCTAATGCATCGTGTGCATATGGTAAATCAGGAAGTTGAAATGCCATAAGAGTTTATTTTTTTTATTTATAGTAAATGTATGTTTCAATTTTAATAATTACTAACAACTCAATATCACTTTGGTTGAGTGCCATCTATCATGTTTTTGTATTATCTCTTTCTCCTAAAAAAAGATTGCATCAAACCTGCCGCCTCATAGCCCAATACGCCTTCTTTAACTAGGGTTTTGGGATGTAAAATCTGCTCACTATATCTCCTATACCCTCGCTTTTCATCACTCGCTCCAAAAACCAAACGCCCAATTTGCGCCCAAGCAATCGCTCCTGCACACATCGCACAAGGCTCTAAAGTCACATATAGCGTACATTCTGGCAAATATTTACTACTGAGGTAATTAGAAGCTGCGGTAATAGCGACAATTTCTGCATGAGCTGTCACATCATTTAATCGCTGTGTCTGATTATACGCTTTCGCAATAATTAACCCATCAGCAACAATCACCGCCCCAACAGGTACTTCCTCCTCTTCATAAGCCTGTTCTGCTAGTTTTAATGCAGAACGCATATAGTATTCATCTGTCAACATATCTATTATTGAGTATGATTAGTAATGGAACAGAAATAAATTCGGTGGTCATAGCCTTTATTTCTAATCCATTACTTAC
>JAHDFT010000194.1 GCA_020628015.1 Bacteroidota bacterium | reverse complement strand
CTTGATCTGCCCTTGAATTTATTTTAGATCGCTTAATATTTTAAATATGTTGCATGTGCTTCATGTGAGTGTCATTCTTATACCTTATTAGGAGTAAGTGATGGATTAGAATACCTACTTCTCAATCATACTTAATACATTCAAAATGGTTGAACAAAAATATAATAGTATATTGTTTAAGGCGATTTATAAACATTTTACGCCTGCTATTGTCATTTTGGATAAGAAGGGGCTAGTACAACACATTACGCCTAAAGCAACTCAATACATTCAAACACCAGAAAATTACACACAATTAACAAGTTTTTATGAACTGACAAGCCCTGATTTACAGGCACTTGTAAGAGATGCAATTAATAAAATTAATCATTCAGGGCAACCTTCCTTCTTTCAAAATATCTTACTGATTGGTGCTAAAAATGGAAAAACAGTAAACATTACTATAGAAGCTTTGAAACTGGATGCATTGAATGAGGAATTAGTAGTCATTAATTTTGAATTAAACCAATCAATAAAGCATGAGCAATTAGAACAAGGTAAACAGACTTTATTCGAGCAAGTGAATCTCAACTTACTCAAACAATTAGATCTAACCGAGCAAAGGTTAAGTGATGCAGTATCTAACCTAGAAACATCCAATCAAAACTTATTGGCTTCTAACGAAGAGTTACAAAGTACGAATGAAGAATATGTCGCTGTTAATGAGGAATTACAGCGGATTAATGCAGAATATCAAAAAACAATTGAGCAACTATCACAAGCCAATCAAGATATTAATCACTTATTACAAAGTACTGAAATAGGCACGCTATTCTTAGATGCAGACTTAAAAATTCGCAAATTTACCGATGCAGTAAGGCATCTAATCAATGTAATAGATTCTGATATTGACCGTCCTTTGAAGCACTTTACATATAATATAAAAATCAATAACCTACTCGAATTAGTCACTCAGGTATTGGATTCCCAAAAAAGCATCGAGCTAGAGGTACAACATGTAGACAATAGTTGGTATTTGATGCGAATACTACCCTATAATATAAATAATAGAGTAGATAACTGGGATCAGTCTACTTATTTCAAAGGAATTGTGCTGAGTTTTGTAAATATAGACCGCATTAAACAAACAGAAATTCAACTAAAGGAAAATGAGACGAAGTTTCGAGGAATATTTAATGGGACTGCTCAATTTATTGGCTTACTAGATTTAGATGGGCGTTTGTTAGAAGCCAATGAAACAGCTTTGGTTTTTGGAGGCTTAAAACCTAATGATGTTATAGGAAAGTTTGTTTGGGAAACTTATTGGTGGACGATCTCCAGGAAAACACAGACAGATCTACAAGTCGCCATACAAAAAGCAGCAAAGGGAGAACAAATACGTTATAATGTAGCAGTTTATGGGGCAAACAAAAGAATTGAAATTATTGATTTTAGTCTCAATCCAGTATTCAATGAGAAACAGGAGGTCATATTGATTATTCCAGAAGGAAGGATCATTACTGAACAATTAAGAGTACAAAGAGAGCTTAAAGAAAGGGATTTAATTTATAAACATCTTTTTGATAATGCTTTTGATTGTATGTTATTATATAATATTGAAACAGAGCAAATCGAACAACTTAATGAGGTTGCTATTTTAAATTTTGGATATACAAAGACAGAATTGCTTGGACAAAAATTGAGCATTATTTGGCCAGAAAAGTTAGCAGAAGGATTATTGACAAATGATCTTTATGAAGAGGTAGTCGAAAAAATCCAATTAGGAGAGAAAATTCGTTTTCAACTTAATTGTAAACGCAAAAATGGGGAAATATTTGAAACCATTACCTCCATGTTTCCTGTACAAATAGACAATAAAGATTATGCTATTTTATCCATTCGAGATGTATCCTTAAGAATTGCACAAGAAAATAATCTAAAACGTAAAACCAAACAATTTCAGACTGTATTTGAGAGTAGTGCTTTAGGCGTAACCATAGCCGATACTCAAAATGTTATTCTTAAAAGCAATGAGGTTTTTGCTAGTATGCTTGGATATACTATTAAAGAATTGGAAGGGATGTCTTTTATTGATCTTACTTATTCTGAAGACCGAACAGGGAATAAAACAGAGTTGGTTAAATTAGCTAGTGGAGAAAAAAAATGGATTGTTTTTGAAAAACGTTATGTACGAAAAAATCAATCTATCTTTTGGGCAAAATTATGGGTTTCTACATTTGAGAATGATGATGGAGATACTTTTTATTTAGCTTCTATTCAAGATATTTCTAAAGAAAAAGAACAAGCCTTACTCATTCAGGAAAGCCAAGAACGGTATAAAACCTTATTTGAAAATTCACAATTAGCCATTTTGATTGTTAAATTTGGAGCAGGCGGAGCTTTAGATTTTAACCAACGACATATGGAGTTATTCAAAGGAACAGAAGAGGAAATGCGCTATGGTGATATGGAAAAATTTAGCCCATTTTATCAGCCTGATGGACAAACATCTAAGGCTAAATTTGAAGAGATTTTGATAGATTATCGAAGTGATTTAAGGCGGATTGATTTTGAATGGCAATTTTGTGATGTAAGAGGAAAGCACTTTGATGCTGCTGTAAGCATCGCTCCACTTTATTTAAAGGGAGAGCAATATAGTGTTATGATGATTCAAGACATTACCGAACGCAAACAGGCAGAGTACAAACTCAAAGAAAAAATGATTGAGTTGAAAAAATATATTGCCTCTAATCTTGAATTAGAAAACTTTGCTTATGTCACTTCTCACGATCTTCGGGAGCCATTAAGAACGATTATTAGCTATACAGAATTGATTGAACATCGTTTCAAAGATGTGGCTAATCCAGGTGTAAAGCGATATATGAATAATATTGTCCAAGCTGCTTCCAATATGAATTATTTGATTGAAGATTTGTTGAAGTTTTCTAGGGTAAATACAGAAACACATGTTATCAAAGCAATTGAGACCCAAGAATTGATGCAGAAGGTACAAGCAGATTTAGGAAAAAAATTGGAAAGTGAACAAGCTCGTTTAGAAATAGGAGATTTACCAGAACGAATATATGGCAATGAAACCCAACTTTATCAAGTATTCCTTAATTTCATTAGTAATGCCATCAAGTTTCAACATCCAGATCGACAAGCTATTGTGCAAATAAAAGCACAGCAAAAAGGAAGCTATTATGAATTTGAAATAACTGATAATGGGATAGGAATTGAAAAGGACTTTCACGATAAAATTTTCCTCTTATTTAAAAGATTACATACAAAAGAAAAATACGAAGGAACAGGCATTGGATTGGCTATTTGTAAAAAAGTCATTGAAAAACATGGAGGAGAAATTACCGTGGATTCAGAGTTTGGAAAGGGAACGACTTTCAGGTTTACCTTGCCGATTAAAGACGAGTTATAGGTTAAGGCTAGGCTAAATATACCAATAGCGCATTATTCGAAAATAATGCGCTATTGAATTATAAAAACAGTTCTATCTATTCTATTGGCTTGAAAGCACAACGATAATTACACCGCAAAACTCTCCCCACAACCACAAGAACGAACCGCATTTGGATTATTAAAATAGAAACCCTTTCCATCTAAGCCTCTTGAAAACTCCAACACTGTGCCACAGAGATACAAGAAACTCTTGAGATCTGTCACCAATTTGGTCTCATTATCTTCAAAAATTTGATCCTCTGCTTGGGTTTCATTATCAAAGTCCATCTTATAAGTCAAACCAGAACAACCACCACCAACCACAGAAACCCGTAGAAAATAATCTTCGGTCAACTGTGCTTCTTGCTTTAGCTCTGTCAACTTTAACTTTGCATCATCACTAATACCAATCATAATAATAAAGATATAATAGTGGAATAAATAAATAACAAGTAAAAAAAGGATGGATGGGATGTCTAGTAAGTTAAGTCCTAAATCTTTGACAGTTTTTTATTGAACTTGACAGGTCACTCCAATGGAGCTTTTTCCTTGTTTATGTTTTTTCTACAAATAGTCAGGCTCCTACGGAACTATCAGTATTAGCTCCATAGGAGCCAAGCTGTTTGTAGAAAAATAAGTGACTGAAATATTTAAGCTCCATCGGAGCGACCTGTCAAGTTGGAAGTGAAAATATCAACAAAAAACGGCCAAAGACTTAAAGCTGACATCACTAGTGTACAATCTTATCTTCCTCCTTGATAGGCTCTAAGCCATTTTTCACCCGATAATCATTAATCGCTGCACGAATAGCATCCTCTGCCAATACCGAACAGTGAATTTTTACTGGTGGTAAGCTCAATTCCTCCACAATATCCATATTATCAATACCAAGAGCCTCATCTACCGTCTTACCCTTCAACCATTCCGTAGCCAAAGAAGAAGACGCAATGGCAGAACCACAACCGAAAGTTTTAAATTTAGCATCTTCAATAACATTTTCTTCATTCACTCTAATCTGAAGACGCATCACATCACCACACTCAGGCGCACCTACCAAACCAGTACCTACTTCTTGGCTTGCTTTATCTAGGGTACCTACATTACGTGGGTTATTGTAGTGATCTAGTACTTTTTCTGAATAAGCCATAATTGTATAATTTATTTTGTTATTATTTTTTTACTAGGATTAATGCTCCGCCCACTCTATCGTACTTAAGTCAATACCTTCCTTGTACATTTCCCAAAGTGGACTCATATCTCGCATTCTTTGTACTGCCTTTTTCACCTGCTCAATGGTATAATCTACCTGTTCCTCTGTCGTAAAACGACCAAGACTGAAACGAATAGAAGAATGCGCCAGCTCATCATCTAAACCTAATGCTTTTAATACATAAGAAGGTTCCAATGAGGCAGAAGTACAAGCAGAACCTGAAGAAACAGCGATAAACTGATTGAAGCCCATCATCAAACCTTCTCCTTCTACATATTTGAAAGATACATTGGTCAAATAAGGCGTGCGATGCTCTGGATGACCATTTAAATAAGTCTCCTCCATTTCCATCAAAGCACTTTCCAATTTATTTCTCAATGCACCGATACGTTTAGCATCTGCTTCCATTTCTAAACGACACAATTCAGCAGCTTTACCAAAACCGACAATACCAGGCACATTCAAAGTACCAGAACGCATACCACGTTCATGACCACCGCCATCCATCTGAGCAGTTACCTTTACACGAGGTCTTTTACGACGAACATATAAAGCACCTACTCCTTTAGGACCATACATTTTATGACCAGTAAAAGCCATCAAATCAATGCCCATCTCATTGACATTGACAGGCAATTTACCTACTGCTTGCGTTGCATCAGTCATAAACAAAGCACCACCTTCATGAGCAATTTTGGCAATCTCTTCAATATGTTGACGAACACCAATTTCGTTATTCACCATCATAATAGAAACCAAAATCGTCTTATCTGTCATGGCTGCCCGAACTGCTTCAGGATCAATCATGCCATCTTCACCCACTTCCAAATAAGTGACATCAATACCTCGTTTTTCAAGAATCTTGCAAGTATCTAATATTGCTTTATGTTCAATATTACAAGTAATAATGTGATTCCCTTTACGAGCATACATTTCCGCAACACCTTTGAGAGCTAGATTATCAGACTCCGTAGCTCCAGAAGTAAAAATGATCTCTTTTGGAGAACTAGCACCAATTAGAGCAGCAATTCGCTCTCTAGCTAAATCTACGCCATCTTCAGCCGCCCAACCGAAAGGGTGGTTACGACTGGCTGCATTACCCATTTTCTCTGTAAAATAAGGAAGCATTGCTTCTACTACACGAGGATCTACTGGAGTGGTTGCGCTATTATCTAAATAGATCGGTAACTTGATTTCACCCATCTTCTTGTTTTTTTTAAGTTTTTGATTGAGGATAAAATGGATAATTAGATGATTGATGAATCCTTCAGGAAACTCATTACTAACTACTACAATTTTATTACCTTTGTGTTTGGTTTTGTAAAAAAATATAAGCTAATTTTTGAACCTGTAAAAATAACATTTTTTTACCAGAAAAGTTGGCTTATTTAGAAAAATTCTAAATAAGCTTTGAAATTAGCTAAACTAACATCACAATAACAATGGATATACAGCAACAATCCTACTTTAAAAAAGTTGAACATATTGGCATTGCGGTCAAAAATATGGAGGCTTCAAATGCACTTTATACTAAATTATTAGGTCTACCTCCTTATAAAATGGAAGAAGTAGAAGGGCAAGGGGTATTGACTTCTTTTTTTCTAGTAGGAAGCACTAAAATTGAGTTATTAGAAGCAACTAAGGAAGATAGCCCTATTGCAAAGTTTATTGAAAAACGAGGAGAAGGAATGCACCATATTGCTTATGAAGTCGAAAATATTGAGCAAGCGATGAAACAAGCAGCAGCAGATGGTTTTCGCTTACTCAATAAAGTGCCGCAAAAAGGAGCAGACAATAAAATTGTTTGCTTTCTGCATCCTAAAGATACGGCAGGAGTGCTGATCGAATTTTGTCAGCCAGTAGCAGAATGAATGATTCTTAAAATTAATCAACAACATATGAGTTTAAATGAAACAGCAGATATGTCATCTAATTTAACACCCGAAACATCAAATAAAATTTTATACATCTCTTATGATGGTATGACCGACCCACTTGGCCAAGCCCAAGTATTACCTTATATCATCGGTTTGACCAAAGCAGGCTATCAATTTCACCTTATTTCCTGTGAAAAAAAGGAACGATTTGAAAAATATGAAGCAGACATTCGACAATTGATTGCGCCTTACCCCATAGAATGGCATCCTTTATTTTTTACCACTTCTCCACCCATTCTCGCCAAGTATTATGACCTATATCAAATCAAGAAAAAAGCATTTAAACTACAAAAACAGGAAGGCTTTTCAATGGTACATTGTCGCTCTTATGTGAGTGCAGACATCGGTTTGAAGCTCAAAAAGAAATTCGGGGTCAAATTCTTCTTCGATATGCGTGGTTTTTGGGTGGATGAAAGAGTAGATGGAGGTATGTGGAATCTGAGCAACCCTGTATATAAATTTGCCTATCATCAATATAAAAAGAAGGAAAAGGCTTATTTAGAAAATGCAGATATGATCATTAGCCTGACCGATGCAGGCAAACAGGAAATGAAAAAATGGCCTTATTATCAAGCACAAATGCCAATAGAGGTCATTCAATGTAGCGCAGATTTTGAATTATTTCAATTGAGTAATTCCGAAAAAAAGCAAGCTGCGAGAACGAAATTGGGAATTGATAAAGATGCAATGGTGATGTTGTATTTGGGTACAATTGGTACTTGGTATTTACTAGAAGAAATGTTGTATTTCTTTTCCTTATTGAAGAAAAAACATCCTTCCGCCAAATTTCTATTCCTGACCCCAGAACAGCCAGCAACCATCTATGCTCGATTGGCTCGTTATAAACTCTCACCTGATGATTTGGTCATTACCTTCGCTCGTCGGCAAGAAGTCCCATTCCTAGCCTGTGCCGCTGATTTTAGCCTGTGTTTTATCAAAGCCGCCTATTCAAAAATCTCTAGCTCACCTACAAAAGTAGGCGAATTATTGGCAATGGGAATGCCAATAGTATGCAATATCCCTATTGGAGATTTAGAATCTATTATGCTACAAACAGGAGGAGGAGTATGTGTTAATAATTTTCGAGAAACAGTCTTAGAACAAGTTATTGAAGATATACCAGATTTATTAGGGCGACATCCAGAGGTCATTCGACAAAGAGCCAGACGAATTTATGACCTCGAAGTAGCTTTAAATAGGTATATTCGATTCTATGGAAAAGTATTATCGCCAAGGAAAAGCACAGTATCCCTAACTACTAACCACGAATAGCCAAATCAATATGAAAAAAATACTCATTATATGCCCTTATCCAGAAGATGTGGCACCAAATCAACGACTCAAGTATGAGCAGTACTTTCGTTTCTTTCGAGAAGCAGGTTATGAACTCACCATCTCTCCCTTCATGACCCTAAAATTCTGGAATATTGTTTACAAGCCTGGCCGCTTTGTTCAAAAAGTATTTTGGACCATATTTGGTTATTGGAGACGGATATTTGACCTCTTTCGCCTACCTTTTTATGATGCTGTGTACATTGTACTTTGGGTGACACCACTAGGCCCACCGATATTTGAGCACCTTTACGCACTAGTGAATAAAAATATACTATATGATATTGATGATATGATTTTCCTAGGCCACAGCAGTCAAGCCAATCGTTTTATGGAGTGGATGAAAGGCAAGCAAAAACCGATTGCTTTGATGAAAAAAGCCAAGCATGTCATCGTTTGTACACCCAAATTGGATGAATTTGTTCAACAGTACAATTCCAATACAACCGATATTTCTTCAACGATTAATACAGATACTTATCAAGTCGTCAATAAGTACAATAATGACCAACCAATCACACTCGGTTGGAGTGGAAGTCATAGCACCTCCAAATATTTATATTTATTGAAGGAGGTTTTATTGGAATTACAGAAAACGCATCCTTTTCATTTATTAGTGATGGGAGATAATAGTTTTCATATTGAAGGATTGGAAAGTCAAGAAGCGGTAAGCTGGTCGGAAGCTGTAGAAATTCCCAATCTACAACGAATGGACATCGGTTTGTATCCTTTACCCAATGAGGAATGGGTACTGGGAAAAAGTGGCTTAAAAGCCCTACAATATATGGCGATTGGTGTGCCTCCTGTAGCAACAGCGATTGGAGCCAATTTTAGAGTAGTTGAGGATGGCGTTTCTGGCTTTTTAGTAAATGATAAAACAGAATGGTTGACCGCCTTGAAACAACTAATGGAGGATGCTACTTTAAGGAGAAAAATGGGGGCTGCATCCCGTCAAAGAGTCATGGATTATTATTCTTTATATGCCAATAAGGATCGTTATTTGGAAGCGATTGAGGAGGTAGTAAGCCAATAAGGTTGTATTAAAATGGAAGGTATCAGAATGGAAAAGTACAGTTTTTGTAGCGGAATAAATATAGTAGTGTTTTTGGATTTTAAAAAAGTCTTTAAGTGAGTATGTTACACAATGGCAAAAATATACTTTTTCTATTTTATTGTCATTTTATGATAAAAAAAGAACGGTTGCTATATGATCTTTTATAAAAAAGACTTACATTTGTATTTATAATTCAAGTTGTTACGTTTTTTTATTTTAACTATGTTTTAAAACACAGGTTAAGCATTATCATTGCAAATAGAATACAGAAAAAAGAACTATACCTTATTTTTTTCAAACACAAGTATGTAATTAATAGTAAAATACCCATAAATAAATCTATATAAACATCATTATTCCTGAAAAGAATCACATTTTAATTTCCTGATTTACAAATTATACAAAGTAGTATTGCATTTAGAATGCCATAAATTCAATGTACTCATGTCATACATAAATAATAAGAGTTACTGTATATAGGATATTTCCTTGAAAGCTAATATCTCAAAATATAGCTGTTACAATTAAGAACTAAGATACACAAATAGTTCTCTGGAAGAAGTATATCTACTTTTCTAGTTCTAAGATATTTGGGGGTATATCTTCTTTCGCCCTGAAAGG